>CAYPSX010000118.1:0-12487 GCA_964413185.1 uncultured Bacteroidales bacterium | reverse complement strand
TTATTTGGCGTTCCGAAAAGTTGCGGTGTGCGTTTTTGAATGGACTGTAATGTTGCCTTTTTATTCCTGTTTGCAGGCAACCTCACGCTGCGACTTGCGGTGTAATTTGGTACAGATCGCTTCAGGCTGCGCCTTCGCGATGACGTCTCCGATTGGGGGTTGCTGCGCCCGCTGCGAGAAATACATATAAATTTTAAACGCCTACCTTAATTGGAACTTGCAATTCCGTTTACGACTCTTTCTGCTCAAAATACTTCTTTCCTTCCATAACAAAAACGCCTAAAATAAACAATGCCAGAATAATGGAGCTGGCCAGTGAAATTTTTTGTCCCACGTAATAAGAAGCCGGTTCAAATTTAAAAGTAATGGTATGTTCGCCTTTTGGAATTTCCAGTCCTCTCAAAATATAGTTAACCCTTACGTGTGGTACTTCCTTACCATCAATAAATGCTTTCCAGCCATTCGGATAATAAATTTCCGAGAAAACAGCCAGTTGCTTCGTGTCTGTTTTGGCTTTGTAAACCATCTTTTTCAGTCCGTACTCTTCAAGAGAAATGCTGGCAGCTGAATCCCGCTTGTAGTAATCTTGCACATGCGTGCTGAAACGCTGGTCAACGATAGCTTCATTTGCCGGGTCGAAATTGTTTAACGCTTTAATTTCTTCATCGGCATTCGCTACAATTTCGACTGTATCTACAAACCATGCGTTGCCTAACGCTCCGGGGTTTTGCTGTGCAAGAAGATTATTTTGCTTATTGGAAGTAATGAAGTATTTCGTGTTCAGCATGTTGATTACATCCATATTGCCTTGCGTCAGGTGAAAGTCAATAATTTCCTGGTAGCGTTGCATTTTTGCCCCGTGATATCCGCCCAATGATTTATGGAAGTATGATGTGCGCGAATCCTGATCGAGCCGTACCGTAGTATTGAAAACACGGTAATAACCATTGTCCTGCATAATTTGCTTGTCGGCCTGGTTGGGTGTGTAAGGTTTTTCTGCGTTTCGGGCACGTGTAAAATTATCATCATTTATAAAACGTTTATTTACAGGCCACATATCGGCAATGAATAAAATTCCCAGACCAATAAATAAATAGTTGCGTTTGAGCTTTTCCGTAATAAAAGCCCACAGAAATGCTGAGGTGAGTAAAATAAAAATCAGCGATCTGAAAGCATCTGACCTTACAAGGCTTTGGCGGTCTTGTTCAATAGCACTGATAAGTTCAGGACTTCCGAAGGTTTGTTTGTCTGAAGGCATCGAAAAATCGCCCATTATGCCCGGGAAAATAGCAAGTAATAAAGCAATGCCGCCGGTAATTATCAGTGAATATTTGAGTGCATTAATCAATTTTTCTTTTTCAAACTTTTGCGACATTATTTGCTTTATGGCAAGTATTCCCAACAGGGGTACGGTTACCTGTGCAATAACCAGAGTCATGCTGACTGTCCGAAATTTATTGTAGCCCGGGAAATAATCAATAAACAGGTCACTAAAAAACATGAAGTTATGTCCCCACGAGAGCAGAACTGATAGTATTGTAGCAATAAGCAGCCACCATTTAAGCGTACCACGAAGCAGGAACATTCCAAATATGAACAGTAGCATCACCACAGCGCCAAAATAAACCGGCCCCGATGTAAATGGTTGATCGCCAAAATACAATGGTAGATGTTTGATGATTTTTTCTGTGCGGTTTCCATACGTGGGCTCAAGCAATTTGTATGTTTTCGACGATTCATCCAGACTTCCATGCGACGAGCCGCCCATAGCATTGGGAACCAGTAGTGTAAGGGTTTCATCTACACCGTAAGACCAGGCTGTAATATACTCTTTATCGAGGCCGGCAGTTTTGTTTCCGGTATTGTCTGAGAGTTCCGATTCGCCGCGTATTGAGTGTTCACTGTACTCATAAGTCATCCATAGACTGGTAATGTCTGTTCCAAGCGCCAGCACCGCAACGGCAGCCAGAAGCGCTGATTTTTTTATGTAAACCAGCCAGTCTTTTTTCTTAATCGTTTTATACAGTTCTGTAAGAATAATGATTAAAATTACCAAACCTGTATAATACGTAATTTGTGGGTGTGATGCTTTCAGTTGCAACCCAAAGAAGAGGGCCGTAACGGCAATTCCCAGCCACATTTTTTTGTTGTAGGTATGGTACACCCCGGCAATTACGGCAGGCATATAAGTGATGGCCACCGCTTTGGTCATGTGCCCGGCTGATAATATGATGAAAAAATAGGACGAAAATCCATACGCAATGGCGCCTGCCATTGCCAGCCAGGGATTAACCCCAAACAACAGCAGCGCAATGTAAAACCCCAGCAGGCAAACAAATAAATAGGAAGCCGGGCGCGAACCAATTTGCAAAAGCTTATTGATGTATATAAAAACGTTTGTTTTTACCTTCACGGTAATCAGGTACGCCGGCATTCCGCCGAAAAGGGAGTTTGTCCATAAGCCTTCTTCATTATTAGCTTCTCTGTAATCGATTAGTTCTTTGGCAACTCCGCGAAAGTGGTCAACATCGCCCGATTTAAGTTTTTTTCCCTCCAGCTGAGGAGCAAAATATACATAAGAAATCAATAAAAACAGCACCACAGCTACAATATGCGGCAGTGTGCCTTTTAAAATTTGGTTGATGTCTTTTTTATCCATTGGAATGAATTTTTTAGTTCAGAATTTTCGCTAACGAACATACATTTTTTTTTGGAAAAAATAAGTACTACTTCCTATAAAGATTTATTTTTTTACAAGTTGCTCTTTTATAAATAAAAATGGCTACACCAAGCGATATAGCCATAAAAAAGCCGCTTACAACTGCAAGCGGCTTTTTAAATTATTTAAGGTTATGTTATTTTAAAACAACACGTTGCGTTGAAACGCCATTTTCACCTTGTACACGTACAAAGTAAACGCCTTCTGAATAGTCGCTAAGGTTCATTGTTGTTTCATTATCAATAACACGTTTGGCAATTTCTTTACCTACAGCATTATATAAAGTTACAACGTTATTTCTGCCTTCCGTTTCTATTCTGATTACACCTGTTGTAGGATTAGGATAGATATTGAAGTTTTGTGTAGCAGTAGCATCGCTAATTCCTGTCATGTTCATTGTCAGGTCAACTGTTACATTCTCATCGGCAATGGAAACTGTTCCTGTAATAGTGTCAAAACCATCCATGGTTACTTCGTAAGCATAGTCGCCGTTGATCATTTCACCTTCTGCAGCACCTGCGGCATCGCTCATTAAATCCATGCCTGCAATGTTAACTTTAGCTCCTTCTACCGGGTCTCCCTGATAAGTGAGGTTAAATGTGGCTTTGTAGCCCAGGTCAAGTCCGCCAAAAATCCACATACCTGTTTTAAATTCTCCCTGGAAGGTTCCTGCATATCCTTTATTGATGCTTACCATATCAACGGAAATTACCTGGTAGTTTTGGTAATAATCTGCATATTCAGTCCATGTGTCGCCACCGTCTAACGAATAAGACATGCCCATAAAGTTGTTTGTAGCATCGGCTCCCACTGTTACAAAAGCTTCTTCTGTTCCGGGTATGTAAGAAATACCATCGGTATAAATGTTACCGGTTGCTGTAATTTCTGCCCAGGTTTCTCCACCATCGGTTGTTTTGTAACTTCTGTACTCATCTGAGTCATCATAAGCAACAGCAATACCTGTCATGGCATCAGCTGCAAAGGCAACTTCAATGTTTGTTTGTCCGCTGGTTTGCTTAATCTGATGTTTTGTCCAGGTATTTCCTTTGTCGGTTGATTTGTATATATAACCATTATTAGTTGTGTACCAAATGTTGTCACCCATAGCATCATACATTCCTACAATACCATATTCGCTTGATGCTTCAGGGTCTGGGATGTTTTCACCATCAACACGTGTCCAGTTGTCTCCGCCATCAGTGGTTGTGTATAGTTCGTATTCTCCACCTTCAGCATCACCTTGTACGAAACCATCATTTTCATTGAAAAAATGAACTACATTGAAGAAGCTTGAACCGCCTGCTCCGGAAAGTACATCTTCCCAGGTAGCACCACCATCGGTTGTGCGTATAACTTTGTTTCCATCTCCTGATCCGTATGCAGCAATGTATGCTGTGTTTTCATCAATAGCGTCAATCATGGAGAAAGCAATTCCATAGTCTAGTTCTTGTGTTTCCCAGGTTGTTCCTGCATCTGTAGTTTTTGCATAAACTCGGTAATCGGCTCCTCCGCCACTGCCATCGCGGCCAATAGCCCATGCTACGTTGTGGCTTGGTGCATCAATATAGCCCGGATATGTAGAAGTGGCCGGGAAATTTGGGAATTGGTTTATCCAAAGGAAATCTTCTTCACCTTCTTCTGCAGGCTGAATGTTGTATACAATTGCACGGTTTTGGTTAAAGGTTCCGTTGTATGTTGTGCTAAGGTTTTCTAACTCATAATAGCCATCTTCCGACCCTTGCCATCCCCAGTTGAAGTGGAAGAGCCCGCTTGTATTGTATCCATCACAAATAAATGCGTGCCCGCCTGCGCTTGGATCGCTTCCTGAGTGCAATATCGGGCGACCGGCGTCGAGTTCTGCTGTAATCAAAGCTTCCCATTCCGTATCTAACATTGATGCTCTTGTTGCATTGTTTATAGACTGGTCGTACTTGAAATAGTTTGCCATTGCATAGGTAGCATCCATTGTGAATGCTCCTGAACCTGATGTTGCATAGTCCATGTCTACTGCGACCCCGCAATGATATGATAACATTGCTGCCGGATGGCTCCATGAGTCATTTGGCATATTGTCCCAGCCGTATGTAGTTGTGTCAAAGATGGCTGTTTGTACCCCATAAGTCGGATGCTCATAGCTGTGCCAGCCGACACCTGTTGTTGGGTGCTCCCAATATTTCATTACTTGTGCCATGGCTGTGGCTACGCATCCAACCGGTGTTCCTGATGGTACATAATAATCCCAACCTGATGACTGTCCCCATGTGGTTTCAACAAGCGGGTCTACACTTTTGTCTTTTTCCGGAAATTCATTGGCCAAAATGCGGTTCCATTCTTTTACAGTTTCTGAATTGTCTGCTTTTTGTTCAACGATGTACTGAATTTCTTTGTCGTAAGAGGCAAACCATTCTTTTGCTGCGGGATTGATGTTGTTTGGGTCAATGGTTGATTCGTGCGAATATCCCAAAATGGGTTTTGCTGCGTCATCAGCCGATACCATTACAAAACCACCTGCTTTGAATACAAATGTGTAATAAGTTGTTACTCCTTTGTGGCTTGAACTAAAACTGTTAGCTACTGTGAAGTCTGTGATGTGCCCGGGTGCATAATACATGTAATAGTTTTCTGCAACCTGCTGTGCTTTTTCTTTACTTACCGGATTTGCGATAAGTGTACTCAGTGCTATTACACTGATGAGTACGAGTGTAAACAATTTTTTCATAATTCTTGAACTTGGTTAAATAATCAATTTGCAATGGCCAAATTTAGATACAAAATGAGGGTTTTGCAAGTAATTTTGGCTATATGTTTTTTTTTGAATAGTTAGATAAGTTGTTAAACTCAATGTTTCCTTGTGTTAGTTAACGTTTAACAGTTATAATATAGTAAAAAAGACGGTCTTTGCGACCGTCTTTTCTATCTGAAAAATTAAATATCGAACTTAATTCCCTGTGCTAGAGGCAAATCAGTACCGTAGTTGATTGTTGTGGTTTGTTGACGCATGTAGGCTTTCCAGGCATCTGAACCGGATTCACGGCCTCCACCTGTGTCTTTTTCTCCGCCAAATGCTCCACCAATTTCTGCTCCGGAGGTTCCTACATTTACATTGGCAATACCGCAATCTGAGCCGCTATTGCTTAGGAATTTCATCGATTCCTGTACGCTGTCGGTGAAAATTGAGCTGGACAGGCCTTGTGGTACTCCGTTGTGCAATTCTATTGCATCATCAAATGATTTGTATTTGATGAGGTACAGAATAGGAGCGAAGGTTTCTTCCTGTACAATTTCGTAATGGTTTTCGGCTTCGCAAATGGCAGGTACTACGTAAGTTCCTGTTTCGTATCCTTTTCCTGATAATACTTCGCCGCCGAACAATACTTTACCGCCTTCTTCCTTAACTTTTTCAAGTGCGCTGGTGAATAATTCGGTTGCATCAGTATCAATCAGCGGGCCAACCAGGTTGCTTTCGTCAAGCGGGTTGCCAATTTTTTTCGATACTTGCTCATAAGCGTTGGTCAGGCGTTTTTTTACATCATCATAAATATCTTCCTGAACAATTACACGGCGGGTTGATGTACAGCGTTGCCCGGCTGTTCCCACAGCACCAAACACAATGGCAGGAATGGCCATGTCGAGATTGGCATTTGGTGTAAGAATTATGGCATTGTTTCCGCCTAATTCAAGAATGGTATTTCCGAGACGTTTGCCTACTTTTTCGGCTACACGGCGGCCAACTCTTGTTGAGCCTGTAACTGAGATTAACGGTACGCGCTTGTCTTCTATAAAGTTGTCGCCCATAACAGATGAACGGCCAATAACGAGGTTGAATACTCCTTCTGGTACTTCTGGTTCATCTTTAATTACATTGGCAACTATTTTTTGTACCGCTACTGCTGTAAGTGGTGTTTTTGATGATGGTTTCCAAATTACAACATCGCCACAAATGGCAGCAAGCATTGTGTTCCATGCATAAACAGCTACCGGAAAGTTAAAAGCGGTAATTACGCCTACAATTCCATACGGGTGGTAGTGGTCCATTAAACGGTGGTCGGGTCTCTCGCTTTGCATTGTGTATCCGTAAAGCTGACGCGATTGCCCAACGGCAAGGTCGGCAATGTCAATCATTTCCTGTACTTCGCCAAGGCCTTCCTGGTAACTTTTTCCCATTTCCATGCTTACCAGCATTCCAAGGTCTTCTTTTTGGTCGCGCAGTGCATTGCCAATTTTGCGTACGATTTCGCCACGCGCAGGAGCCGGAACTTCGCGCCATGTTTTAAATGCTTCTTGTGCTTTGGCAATTACATTTTCATAATCTTTGAGTTCTGCATTTTTCACTTTTCCCAATACAGAGTCATCGATAGGAGTTGTTGATGTCGTTATTGTTCCGTCAGTGTCGATCCACTCGGTTCCGGTAGATACACCTGCATTCATTTCCTGTATACCGAGGTTATCGAGTACCTTTTGCATTTTTGGATCCATAGTTTTGTTTTTTTAGAAAAACCCGGTTCACTGCATGCGAACCGGGTTTATATTTGTGTTAATAATTATTCGTCTTCCATGTAAGGGTAGCGGTAATCTTTGGCAGGAACAAAGTTTTCTTTGATGCTGCGTGCCGAAACCCAACGTAGTTGGTTAAGCATTGAACCGGCTTTATCATTTGTGCCCGAGCCGCGTGCTCCGCCAAATGGTTGCTGGCCTACAATTGCTCCTGTTGGTTTATCGTTTACGTAGAAATTACCGGCTGTGTTGACAAGGCGTTTTGTGAGCTTGTCAATTTCGTAACGGTCTTGTGAGAAAATGGCACCGGTAAGTGCGTACATAGATGTATTGTCAAGTATATCAAGTGTTTCGTCTACTTTGTTTTCATCGTAAACATAAACTGTTACAACAGGTCCAAACAATTCTTCTTCCATTGTGTAGAATTTTGGATCTGATGTTTTAATAACTGTAGGTTCAATGAAATATCCTTTTGATTTGTCGTAACCACCACCGGCAACTATTTCGCACGAGTCGTCTTTTTTGGCCATGTCAATGGCTGCAGCGTGCTTGTCAAATGCCGATTCATCAATTACTGCACAAAGGAAGTTTGAGAAATCTTCCGGCGATCCCTGTTTAATTGTTGATACATCTTCTTTAATGTAGCCAAAAATTTCATCGGCAAGATTGCCGGGCAGGTAAACTCGTGAGGCAGCCGAACATTTTTGTCCCTGGTATTCAAAAGCTCCTCTTACAGTGGCTGTTGCAACTGCTTTGGCATCAGCTTTGGGTGAGGCGAAAATATAATCTTTTCCGCCTGTTTCACCAACAATGCGCGGATAAGATTTGTACTTGGTAATGTTGTCGCCAATTTTTTTCCATGATTGCTGGAATACGGGAGTTGAACCTGTAAAGTGGAATCCTGCGAAATCGGGGCTTTGGAATACGGTGTCGGCAACTACCGGCCCTGAGGCAAATACTAAGTTAATTACTCCGTCTGGCAATCCGGCTTCGCGGAATATTTCCATGACAAGGTTTGCAGAATATATGTTGAGTTTAGATGGTTTCCAAACAACTGTATTACCCATCATTGCAGGTGCGGCCGGCAGGTTTGCTGTAATTGCCGTGAAATTGAATGGTGTGAGTGCAAATACAAATCCTTCTAAAGGACGATATTCAACACGGTTCCATGTGTCTTTGTCTGAAACGGGTTGTTCTTTGTAGATTTGTGTCATGTATTCAACACCAAAACGCATAAAATCTGCAAATTCGCAAGCAGATTCAATTTCTGCCTGATGTGCAGTTTTTGAAGTGCCAAGCATGGCTGCTGCGTTCATTTTATAGCGATAAGGACCTGTGAGCAGATCGGCAATTTTGAGGAAAATGGCTGCACGCTCGTGCCACGGTGTGGCAGCCCATTTTTCTTTGGCTTCCATGGCAGCATCAATGGCCATGTTGACTTCTTTTTCGCTGCCCTGGTAATAATATCCCAATTTATGAGCTAATTCATGAGGTGGATGAATGTCAACTTTTTTGTCGGTTTTAACTTCTTTTCCACCAATCACCATGGGAACTTCAATTTCTTTTGATTTGAGTTCTTTAAGTGCTTTTTTGAGTTCTTCGCGGTCTTTTGTGCCGGGAGCATAAGAACGAACGGGTTCGTTTATTGCTTTCGGGACATTGAAAAATCCTTTAGGCATAATTGTATTGTTTTTAATGAGTTTGACTTAAAAATTTGTACACAAAGCTAAAAAATTTACTTCTCTTTTCTTATGAAAAATATCATGTTTTGTTTTTTTTTAGTAGATATTTGGTTACTAGATAATTGTAGTGTGTGGGTATGCCCTGTCTGCTCATTATTCCTCAATAATCTTTTATAAAAAAATGCGACAACTTATTCAAGCTTGCCGCATTTTTTGTTAAAACAGAATTATTCCTCAGGCTGAATCTGAAAGTGCGTTTTTAACTTTATCCAATACTTCGGAAATGATTACCGGTTTGGCTATAAAGTCTGCAGCTCCGAGCATAAAGGCTTTTTTTCTTTCTTCATCGCTGTTTTTCGCTGTAATGATAATAACTGGTACGTTCATTTGTGCCTGATTCATTTTTTCCATCAGTTCGAAACCGCCCATTTTTGGCATCATAATGTCAAGCAACACGAGGTCGGGATCGTATTCTTTGAGCATATTTATGGCCTCCAGTCCATCGTGTGCAACCGTTACATTATAATCCATTTCTGTCAGAAGATCTTCTAAAAGAATTAAGTTGTTGAAGGAATCATCGACAATTAGTATTTTTTTAAAATGGGTCATTTGTTTTTTTCGGTTTAAATATTGAACGTGGTGTATAAAAGACACCGGCTTTAATGTGCCGGTGTCTTGAAGCTGGTCTAGAAGTTTTCAAAATCCTTGTCGCTGGAATCATCGGAATTCATGTTCAGGTTTACACCTTTTCCTGTGTCGTGTTGCTTAGCCGCAGTGCTTTTTTGTTGTTTTGGTTGCATGTGTTGCACTTTGGTGTTTTGCTGGTTTGTTGCTTTTTTCTTCTTTTTTGTTGACCTTTCATCTGTTTTGAAAAAAGCCATTGTGTCGCGCATTTGTTCTGCCTGGCTCGATAATTCTTCTGAACTGGTCGCCATTTCTTCGGCTGCGGCAGCATTTTGTTGCGTAACCTGGTTGAGTTGCTGAATTGCACTATTAACCTGGTCGGCTCCTGAGGATTGCTCAGAGCTGGCTGCGGCAATTTCCTGTACAAGTTTGGCTGTTTTTTGTATGTCGGGTACAATTTCAGACAACAGTTTTCCTGAGTTTTCGGCTATTGATACACTGTTTTTAGAGGTTTCGTCAATTTCTTGTGCTGACTCCTGGCTGCGGGCTGCCAGTTTGCGAACTTCTTCGGCTACTACAGCAAAACCTTTACCGTGTTCGCCTGCGCGGGCCGCTTCAACTGCTGCATTGAGTGCAAGTATGTTGGTCTGGCGGGCAATTTCACTGATGATGGTAATTTTTTCAGCAATGTTTTTCATGGAATCGACTGTTTTTCCAACAGCATCGTTTCCTTGTGAAATATCGTCTGAAGCTTTGATTGAAATTTTTTCGGTTTGTTTGGCGTTATCGGTGTTTTGCTGTATGTTGGAAGCCATTTCTTCCATAGAGCTCGATACTTCTTCGGCTGATGATGCCTGCTCAGAAGACCCCTGCGACATTTGTTGCGAGGTTGAGCTTAGTTCCTGACTTGCCGAGGCAATATTTTCTGCACCTTCTACAATGTCCTGAACAATTTGTTTCAGCCTGTCGGCCATGGCTTGAAGTGCATTGGCCAAAATACCAACTTCATCTTTTTGGCTGAGGAATCCTTCATCGATTTCTGTTGTAAGGTCTCCTGTGGCAATGGTTTTGGCAAATTCTACACCTTTGTTTAGCCCGGTTGTAATTCCCCGTGTAATTATTATGGCCAGTATTATTCCCAATATCATGGCAAAAATAAGCCCGATAATCATGATTTGATTTGATGAGTCGACAAGATTAACCGCGACATTAGCAATATCTTCTGTTCCAGTGAGAGCTGCAACAGCAAGTTGTTTTGCATTGTCTGTAACTTCAGCTGCTGCCGGAACACGTTCTTTTCCAAGTTGTTCGTTTTCGTTCCAGTTTCTCAGGTAATTGTTTATGGCTGCTGTATACTGCTTTCCGGCCTCTTCAATATTGTCCAGGGCCTGCAAATCGGCCTGGAGTTTGGTGTATGTACGTATTTCATCGAAAAACCTGAACGATTTTTCGAACTCATCAACTGCGACCTGTAATGAAACCGGGTCTCTTGTTGCCTGGGCTTTAAAATTTTCTACCCTTATTGCATTACCTGCATCAATAATATTGTTGATGATTGTAATTTTTTCTAACCGTGCTATGTTGGTATTATTATTTTGTATTTCCCTGCGCATGGCAAAGTTCTGCCCATCAAGGTATTCCATGCAGTTACTCATGTACTGATTAGCAGCCTTGTCCATGTTTTGCCTGTCTTTTTCCATGTTGTTGACTGTCTCTATGGTTTGTTTCAACAGGTTTTGGTATTTTTTGAGGTTTTCATCCACAGCTTTAGTGCCACCTTCGAGTTTTACGAGTCTGTCTGCTCTGTTTGCCAGATTATAAGCCTCTTTAATGGATTGCTCTGTTTCCCGCATGAGGTCTTGTCCTTTGCGCAGAAAACTTTCATCGTTTGTGTAGTTGTATCCACGAAGCTCAAACGTGGCGCTCAGGAATGTTCTTTCCACATTGTTGGCTATCTCCATCTCGGGGAGATATTCATTGGCCAGGTAATTGGTTTCTGTTTTAATGTTGGTCATGTTAATAACTGCCATTAATCCCAATGCAACGGCAATTACAATCAAAAGACCAAAGCCAATTCCAAGCTTTCCGCCTATACGTATGTTTTTCCAATTCATAATAAGTAATTTTTGATGATTTAAATTACTATAAAAGTATTCTATCTAAATGAATTGATAAACCGTAAAAAAACGTGATTAATGGGGTGGGGTTATTTGTTGTTTGTATTTGCAGTCTGTTGAATTACAGGGCTTAATGGATTCTTTTAGGTGAGTTTAGACGCATTGAAAGGTAGGAAAAACACGTAGTTTTTACCGTGTTTGGGTTTTTGTTGCTGTGTTATTAGCGGTGGGGATTAGTTATTTAATGTGTCTTTTACCTTATCCATAACTTTTAAAATATTTACAGGTTTTGTTATGAAGTCAACGGCACCCATTTCAAAGGCTTTGTCGCGGTCTTTTGTGTCAGATTTTGCTGTAATAAAAATGGCTTTAACTCCGGGTTTGTCTTTTTTTACTTTCTCGAATAATTCAAAGCCGTCCATGCCCGGCATCATAATATCAATAAGGAGCAAATCAGGGGTTTTCTCTTTGACTAATTTAATCGCATCTTCGCCATTTCTGGCCAAACGAATGTTATAATTGAACTCAGTTAATAAATCTTGCAGCAACATCAGGTTGTTTTCTGCATCGTCTATTATGAGTATGTCTTTTGTGTTCATTTACAGCAATTATTATGTTTTTTTCAACAAAAATTGTACCTCAAACCACGTTTTTAATAGTAAATAAGGAATATGGCTGGTTTTTTGGTTGGCGATGTTTTTTTACTTTTAAAGTGCATTTGGGAAAACACGTAATTTTTTCCTGTACGCAGTAATAAAACTTCTGGGATAACGTAATTATTGGCGTTTTATTACATGCACTAATTAGAGCCTGTCCATAAAGTCAGTGTCTGGTTCATAATGTTCGAGTTC
>CAYPSX010000117.1:6662-12548 GCA_964413185.1 uncultured Bacteroidales bacterium | reverse complement strand
ACAGTTGCTGTAGTTGTACCGTCACCGGCATCGTCGTTGGTTTTTGAAGCAACTTCTTTAACCATTTGTGCGCCTACATTGGCGTATGCATCTGAAAGTTCAATTTCTTTTGCAACAGTTACACCATCTTTTGTTACTTGTGGCGCACCGAATTTCTTCTCAATAACTACATTGCGGCCTTTGGGTCCCAGCGTTACTTTCACTGTATTGGCCAGTTTATCTACACCTTCTTTGATGCGATTACGAGCATCTACATCGAATTTAATTTCTTTTGCCATTGTATTGTGTTTTTTTAATTAGCATTTATAAAATGTACAGAACATCCTGTTGTGACATTAACAGGTAATCTTCTTCATCGATGTTGATTTCTGTTCCGGAATATTTTCCGTAAAGAACAACATCGCCTTCAGATACCACCATTGGTTCGTCTTTTTTTGCTTCGCCCACGAGCATTACTTTTCCTTGCTGTGGTTTTTCTTTAGCACTATCGGGAATGATAATACCACTAGCAGTTTTCTCTTCAGCTTCCTGTGGTTTTACCAATATTTTTCCAGGAAGCACTTTACCTTTTAATTCAGCCATTTTTGCGATTGTATTTAGGTTAAACAATTATTTATATTTCCAAAGCTGAAAGTTTCATAATTTATGCCAATCCGTATTTATGTCATAATTGACAAAAAGGCTGTCATTTTTTCACCTTTTGAAGGCAAATAATCTGTCATCTGCATTAGTTGTGCAGCATTTTTTTTAATTTTGACATACACTCACAGGCACAAGATGTTAGGAAAAGCAGGTATTGTCATATTATTTTTTTTGCTGATATGGGAAACAGCCACCGCTCAGCAGTTTAAAAATTATACTGTAGACAACGGCCTCCCCAGTTCTGAGGTCTTTCAGGTTGTGCAGGATCATAAAGGTTTTATTTGGATTGCTACAAATCAGGGTGTCGTGCGGTTCGATGGTTATACTTTCGAGCAGTTTACGGTTCTGGAAGGGTTGCCCGAAAATACTGTACTCGAAATTTTTGATGATTACCAAAACCGGATATGGTTCGTTTCACTCTCGGGAAAGTTGAGCTGGTATAAAAACGATTCAATTCATATTTATTCGCACAACGAAGCAATTAAAAAGGTGAAAGGACAGGATTATCCAATCAAAAAGAGCTTTTATGTAGATTCGCTTGAGAATGTTTTTCTGGGAATATATCGTAACGGGCTGTTCAGAATTGATTCTTCCGGTGAAGCAAAGAAGCTAACTTCTTCCAGAAGGCATTATCCGTACATAAAAAAAGCGAATGAATCAAGGGTTTTATATGAGTTCAATAAGAAACCAACTCGCGGTGTTTTTTATAAAGAAAGCAAAAAACAGGAGGGGTTGATAGATTTTAGTCACGAAACAAAGGCTTTTCGTGCAATTTCATGTTTACACAACGGATATTTGTTGTTTTCTGTAAAAAATATACTTTATGTTATCAAAGATGGCCGCTTGCATTACACACATAAGTTTGAAGATTCTATAATATGGCTTTCTACAGGAGCAGATGGTTTTCTGTGGGTAGGTCTTTTGAATGAAGGAGCTTTGGCTTTGCCTACGGTTCATACCATCAATCCGGAACATCATGTATTAAAAAATAACTCAATTTCTTCTGTTGAAATGGATTTTGAAGGCGGGTATTGGTTTACAACGCTGGAGAACGGTGTATTTTACACCCCGTCACTTAGAATTAAAACGCTTACAACGAAAGATGGTTTGCATAATGATGTGGTGAAGCAAATAGCGATAAAAAATGACACTTTATGGTTTGCATCCGATCAGCTAAGCCTGTTTAGCTTTGATTTTAAAAAACTCAGCGAACATCAATTTTTTAATTCAAACCGCAATTTAAAAAACCGGTATTTCGAGTTCTGGAACGATACAGCAGTTGTAGGCTATTGGCAAGATGGGCAGCATTCTTCAACTTATTTTATACACAACTTTCAAGTGGTTGATGAAATTAATGGTTATTATAAGTTCATTTCAAGGTTGAATAAAGATACATTGATGTGCCTACGGGATCGACGAAGAGTATTTGTTACAAATGAGGGGGAGATACATAAAAGCCATAACCAATTTTCAGAAATCTATTCAGCTCTTAAATTTGAAAAAGATTCTTTGTGGATGGGAACAGATAAGGGTTTGTTCAAAACAAATCTGAGAACCTGGAAAACAAAAAGTATTTACCGGCATAATTTACTTCGGCAACGTATTAATGTACTTTATAAAGATACGGCAGATCGAATATGGATAGGAACAAAAGGAGCCGGGTTGCTTTATTTTGTCAATAATAAGGTTAAGCAGGTGAAAATGAAAAACGGGTTGCCAAGTAATTCAATCAATGCAATAAAAAGGCGGGGAAATGAGTTGTGGCTGGCAACTAACAAGGGGCTCTCACGTCTTATTATCGTAGAAGACACCCTGGCCAAAAACGAAATTGTAAACATATCAACCGGTCACGGTCTTGTTTCTAATGAAGTGTACGATATCGAATTATCCAAAGATAAAGTGATAGCTGCTACAGTTGACGGCATTTCATACTTTAACACACCGGAGCAAATTCCCAATACACCTGTTTATATTTCGAAAATTCGCATACAAGGGAATGATACCAGTTTGCATAATCACTATAATTTCGAACACGATCAGAATTCTATTGAAATAACCTTTACAGGCATTAACTACCAGAGGAATAAGTCATTAAGATATCGATATAAACTGAAAAATATTGATAAAACATGGCAAACAACCGAAGACAGAACCATTCGTTTCTCAAGTTTATCACCGGGCAGCTATAAATTTTTAGTGAAAGCTGTAAATAGTTATGGCAGGGAAAGTGCCAAGGCTGCTCAATTTTCTTTTACAATAAAAAAACCTTATTATGAAACTATTTGGTTCAGAATTGTAGTTATTTTAGGTGCATTGTTGATTGTATTTTTAGTTTTTTATGCAATTTTCCGATTAAAAATTAACGAACTCAGGAAACGAGCAGAAATGGAGAAACAGTTAAACCGTTATAGGCAACAGGCTCTGAGCGCACAAATGAACCCGCATTTTATTTACAATTCATTAAACTCTGTGCAAAGTTATATTCTTCGGAACGAGAGAATTGAGTCAAGTGAATATTTATCACGGTTTGGTAACCTGATGCGAAGAATGCTCAATAATTCCCAAAAGTTAACTATTTCTCTGGAAGAGGAAATAGAAGCGCTAAAGCTATATGTAGATATGGAGTTGATGCGGTTCAGGAACAACTTTGTTTTTAATATTCAAATAGCTGGAAACATATTACCCGAAAGGATTTTTGTGCCACCCATGATTATTCAACCTTATGTGGAAAATGCCATACACCATGGTTTACGCTTAAAAGATGGCGACAAAAAACTGGATGTAATTATTGATAAAACAAAAAAGGGAATTCGCATTGTAATACAGGATAATGGCATTGGGAGAAAAAAGGCCGCTGAATTACAAAAAGACAAGCATAAAATTTATAAATCTTACGGTACGGAAATAACGCGTAAAAGATTGATGCTGTATAATGAGTTATATAAAAACGAAGTAAGTATCACCACAACAGATTTAACTACTGGTAAACAAGAGGGAGAAGGTACAAAGGTAGAAATCGTTGTTTCTGAAGCATTATATAATCATCAGCAACCCAACAGAACCAACAAAACCAGCTAAACCGAACTCTATGATTCTGAAAGTAATAATAATTGACGATGAACAAGATTCCGTTGATGCACTGGAATTAATTCTAAGTGTAAATGAGCATGTTGAAATTGTCGGAAAAACAACCGATCCGGCAGAAGGCATAAACTTAATCAGGGAGCAGAAGCCCGATGTGCTCTTTCTCGATATAGAAATGCCACAAATGTCGGGTTTCCAGCTATTGGAAGCGCTCCGGAATATCGACTTTGAAGTTATTTTTGCAACAGCTTATGAGCATTATGCTCTCAGGGCTATTAAAAGCAATGCTGTTGATTATATTGTGAAGCCAATATCCATTTCTGAAGTGAATGCAGCTATTGAGAAGGTTTTACAGCGAATGCCGCAACAAAAATCATTTTCAGAAAAATATGAAAAGCTTCTACAATCCATCAATGCAGAAAGAAAGAATAAAATAAAAATTCCAACAATTAACGGTTTCGAGTTTGTCGGTATTGAAGAAATTTTACGTGTAGAAGCCGAAGGCCCTTATACATACATTTATTTGTGCAGTAATGGCAGGTTAATGGTATCACGCACCATCAAAGAGGTTGAAAAAATGCTCGATGGCCATGATTTTTTCCGCTCTCACCGCTCCCATTTAATATCTATAAAGCATGTGAAGCGATTCGATTCAGATTCAAATCAAATTGTAATGGCAGACGAATCGCGTGTTCCGCTGGCACGCAGGCGAAAAGCTGTTTTTAACGAGATTATTAACAATAATTGATAACTACCTCATTTCTTTGTCCTTTATCCGCTCGTTAAAAAAGCATTACCGCTCATTTTGAATTAGGTACCGTTTATTAACCGGTATGCACCAATCATTAGTTTCCTATTGAATAACTGACTGATCCTCACTTTCTTTGCAACAGCAAAAACGAATATATTTAATACAAACTAATTTAATTCATCATGAGAACACGATTTTTATTATGGGCAGTATTTGTAATTTTGATATGTGCAAATACTGATGCTTTTGCCCAAAATGCAACAATTACAGACGATTTAGAGCATGAAGCAGATAATTCTGCTATTCTCGACATCAAATCAGCAGACAAAGGCCTGTTGATTCCACGCATGACAACCGATCAGCGCATGGCAATATCAAACCCTGCTTATGGATTGATGGTTTTCGATAATGAAAAAAACAGCTTTTACTTCTACAACGGAGAAAAATGGGTTGATGCATCCACTAATAACGATGCATGGAATACAGACATTGATTATGTGTATATCGATGATCCAAACGCCTTTGTTGGAATCGGAACTCAAACCCCGGAAGCTTTTCTGCATGTAAAAAAGGAAGAAGGAATGAAAGATTCCGTTCCTGTATTTTTAATCGCAGATGGCGATTATGAGTTAATCAAGAGCAAAAAAGATCGTACCGTAATTCAATTTACTCCGGGCACTAAAGGCGTAAAAGGCGGTTTTGCTGTTGGCGGACTCTCAAGCGGTAAAGAAATTGAGGAATATTTTAATCTCGACCGTACATTTGCCCGTATTTCTTTAGCTACACCGGCAACTGGCGTAAAAGGTGGTTTTGCTGTAGGCGGTTTGAGCAGTGGCAAAGAAGAACCCGATTACATGTTGGTAGAGCGTGCACAAACACGAATTCATTTTGATGAAACCCAAAGGGGTGTCAAAGGTGGTTTTGCCGTAGGCGGCCTGAGCTCCGGGAAAGACGGGGATGATTATTTTTCCGTAGAAACCGATAGTACCATTATAAACTTCAATGATTCCGAAAAAGGTGTTAAGGGCGGTTTTGCTGTTGGTGGCCTTTCAAGCGGAAAATCTTTAGCCCGATATTTAGAAGTACGTCCTTTTGCAACACATGTACGCTTTGCCACATCGGAAAAAGGTGTTAAAGGCGGCTTTGCTGTGGGCGGATTAAGCAGTGGCAAAACCGGTGCAGAAGATTATCTTGTTGTAGACCGTGCCGGATCAGGCGTTTATTTCGATCCCGAATCTGAAAAAGGTGTCAAGGGCGGCTTTGCCGTAGGCGGCTTGTCCAGCGGAAAAGAAACAGAAGAATATTTTAACGTAAACCGGACATTAACGCAAATCTCGGTGGCCGAGACTACCCGTGGCGTAAAAGGTGGTTTTGCTGTAGGCGGTTTGAGCAGTGGCAAAGAAGAACCC
>CAYPSX010000117.1:0-6562 GCA_964413185.1 uncultured Bacteroidales bacterium | reverse complement strand
TTTTGCCGTAGGCGGCCTGAGCTCCGGGAAAGACGGGGATGATTATTTTTCCGTAAATTCAGATAGCCTTATAATTAATCAATTTGCCTATTTTAAAAAGCCGGTTGAATTTAACGAAGATATAATATTTGGCGATAATGTTGCCCTAACTACTAATAGTTTTGTATCAAATATAGCCTATTCTGAGTTTTACGCAAATGAATATTTTGCCATAAAAAATGGCGAAACCCAAAACGAATTATTCAAAGCTACTGAGGATACTACATATTTCAATAATGTGGCATATTTTAACAGCGATGTTGTTTTTCAGGATGGTGCTTTTTCAGGCTGGAATCCAACATTGATTGAGGCAGACGGGTTGTATTCCGATAGCGATAGTACCGTTATTACCCACGAAAGCTCACAAGGACTCTTTAAAGTGAAAAGCGAACTCAACGAGAATTTGGTAATTAATGATGAGGGTGCCCATTTTACGTTTAATGATGATCCGGTTGCAGTTGGTGGTGGTTTTAGTATTAGAGGTCGTACAAGTGATGGGTTTAATGAGTATCTAACCATTCGAAATGATAGGCATTATCAAATTCACTTGAATGGGCATGTTCGTGTAAATGATTTAAAGGTTGATCAGGAGATTGATGTTGCTCAAATACATACGGATAATATCATAGGAAGTTACATGTTTTCAAATGAATATAGTACTACTGTATATGCAAAATTTGTTGTAGATGACGCATTCGAAGCAACTACTGCAGGGTCTCACTTCACATTTGATGATGATCCCGTGGCTGAGGATGGTGGTTTCACCGTTTCTGGTAGGACTGGTGGGGAGTATTTTTCCATTACAAAGGACACAACCTACATCAAAAACACCGCTGTATTCGAAGGTGATGCCATATTTAACCAAGACTTCAGTTTTGATAATCTGGAATTAGACACGTTAAAAACAGATTTTGGTATTGTAAATGTGACAAGTGCGGATGGTCTTTTCTCAGTGCAAGATAAAAATACAGGAGACCCATATATGCATGTTAAAGCAACTGGTACAGCGATTTATAACGGATTGATTGTTAGTAAGATTGAGCCGATACAAGGAAATTCTACGCTATATTTTAATTATGCTCCAAATAATTCACTACTGGATTTTGGTACAGTTGATACCCAAACTTCAGAATATAATTCAATTTTTAACATTACCAGTAATGGTGTGAATGTTAACGGAGATGTTGCCGCTTCTTTTATTTTTGCTACTTCTGCTGATATAAACAGTGTTAATTCGAAGGAGGTAAATATTAGTAAAGTTATGAATTTACATGTTCTTGCGAAATTTCCAAAAAATCCTAAAACGGGCGATATTTGCATTGTCCAAATCCCAGATAAAGATGCACATGTGTATTGCTACATTAATGAAAAGTGGACACAACTTGACTAATAAAGGAGATTAAACTATGCAAAGAATTATAAGCATATTACTCATTTTAGTGCCTTTTTGGGCAGCCGCACAAACAGGCGGTTTCGTAAACAACGGTGTCCGAATTGTGATACCGCAAAACTCGAAACTGGATATTAACGGCGGACAAAATGGCGGCTTTATAAGCAATGCCGGAACGGTGGAGCTCGATGGTACGTTTTCCATCGAGGGCGACTGGAACAACGCAAGCGGCGAAGAAGCTTTTACCTACGGTGAAAATGCCGAGGTAATTTTCGATGGCGACGATGGTCAAACCATTGTGGGCGAGACCGAATCTAACTGGCCGGAACTGACTATTGCCGGGTTGTTGAATCTGACCGGCGATCTGTCCATTTCCAATAAACTCAACATGGATGAGGCACATCTTGTGCTCAACGATCAAAACCTTACGCTGGAAAATGGGGCTTCGTTTTATGCGGCCACTGATTATTCGGAGAGTAACATGATCATTACCAACGGAACAGGAAGTGTAATTATGCATGTGAGTGAAGATGGTTACTACGTAATTCCGTTGGGCGACCGGCATAACGAGCTTGACTATACACCCGCTGCCATCAGTATCATGGGCAGTGCCTATGCAGATGATGCCCGGTGGAGTGCACGTGTGAGCAATAGCAAACACGACGAAATTGACCAGATATCGAACTACGTGAACCGTTACTGGACGCTGGAGCAACATGGCATCAGCGATTTTACGGCCAATGTGTTTTTGAACTATAATTTCAACGATGTGGTGGGCGTTAATCCTGCATTAATTGGTCAAGTATGGGATGGGGAAACCTGGCAAGAGCTGGAAGCATCGGTCAACAACCAAATTACCGGTGTGGCAGATGAACTGGGCGATTTTGCAGCCTTTGGTGGCCCATCAGCTATTAATGACCTTACGGATGAGCCACGTTTGTATGTAAGTCACGGCAAACTGATCATCGAAGGCATGGGAAATGTAGCCGGAGCCGATGTGAGAATCTACAACACACTGGGGCAGCTGATGAAAACCGGGCAAATCAACTCAACTAAAGGAGAGATTGATATGCCTGCGATGAATTCGAATTACTGTTTGGTGCAAATTCACAGCGATCGTGTGAATGTGTCGCAAATGGTTTATGTTCCATAGAAAGAATCGAAATACTATACAAAAAAGGGAAGGCCGCAACCTTCCCTTTTTTTTATATGCTACTTTTCGGTTTTATTTCGATATAATTATACGTTTCGTAACTATTCCTTCGCGGGTTTGTATTTGTAAAAAATATATGCCCGGTTCAAATTGCGACAGGTCAAGTGTGGCTGCATCATCTATATTTTTTTCAATGAAAATCTTGCCGGTCAGGTTGGTCATCACTATGCCTGTACTGCCGGGCCAGTCGATGGTGAGTTGGCTGTTTGTGGGGTTTGGATAAATTTTTCCTTCCGCAGTATTGAGTTTATTCATTCCTGTGAGACTGATGTACTCATCAATATCTTCATCATTCACAACTATTTCGCCTTCAATTGGCGCGTAACCGTCAGCTTCTATTGTGTACGGATAATTACCGTTTATCAATTCAATGGTGGCTTCGCCGCTAATTTCGGTTTCTATAATTTCCTGATTGATATTAATCGGGATGCCCTGCAACGGTGCATCGCTGGCTATGTTTTGTACATGGAATGTTACCATGTAGGTTGGTTTCGGCGTTCCGCTTAGTTCAATATCATCAATAGAGACTCCGCGGCCATAGCTTCCTGTTGCTTCAAACATAAGTTGGTAGTTGTCAGAAATTTCGGGCAACTCAAAAGAAACTTCTGTCCATTCCGGTATGTCTGTGGTGTATTGTTCAAGCAATATCCAATCGGCATCTTCGCTAACGCGGTAATAAACGCTAAGTTCATCCTGCTGCGCTCCCCAAATGGGTTGTGCGTGCCAGAAAGTAAGTGTAACATTTTCGTAAGCTGTAAAGTTGAAGGGTTGCGATATCAGTTTACTGGTAGCTTGTGTGTATGTACCGTTAAAAAACAGTGCATTGTATGACCCGCCATGTGCCCCGGCCGGATGTCCGTCGTGCCCGCCGCTTTGGTAAACCCAATCGTATCCCTGTACCTGCCAGCAGTCTGGCGTGCGACCTTGCTCAAAATCAATGGTGTAGGGGAGCTCTACCCTATATGCACATGCGGTTTTAAAAAAGATTTCTTCTCCATAACTTGTGCCCAAAGTATTTGTTGCATAGGCTCTTGCGTAGTAAGTTGTGGCTGGCTCCAAATTGGCCAGGGTTACACTAAATTCGCCTTCAGATGCAACAGGATTGCTTTCTGTGTGCAATGTGTTTTCTGCTTCAAAATTGATCCCCGGCGTTGTTCCATAAATGATACCGCTGGAAGTTATAGGTTCACCATTTTCACTTTCTATCATTCCCGAAATTGTGGCAGTATTATCTAAAACTTCTTCAGTTCCCTGCGTCTGAACCGTTGGTGGGTAATTACAATTCCCTGAAATGTTTAATTCGGCCACATAAGGCTTATGGTTGTGTTTGGAAATGGTTATTGTTATTTCTTCTTCGGGTTGCGATATTGTATACTCAAGAGATGAGCTTCCATCTTCTCCAACGGTTTGTTCAGCAATAATTTGGTTGTTCTGAAGAAGCGTAACAACTGAACCCGGTATGGTTTCCGTGATTTCGAATACATTTTCATCACAAAATATTTCATTACTATGTGTGGCTGATATTGGCGCTAAGTTGGGATTGTCTGTCCAGATTTTCATCGTAGGATCGCCAAAATAATGGAATAATTCAAATTGATAACGGAAACTTTCATTGTTGCCGCCCCAGTTTTGCAACATTCCATACAACCCCAAATTGAGCACATCGCCCATGGCAAAAACATCGTTACCGGCTCCTACGGTGTAGTTATTCCCGGATCCGCCCCAGCCAAATTCGCCGTAAATGCCCGGGTCTGACCAAATTGCATCGATCATGCCCAGTGACAGTGCATCGTTGTATCCGCTAAAGCTGTAATATGCTGCACCAACAACACCAACTGCGCCTTTGTTTTCCATGCGAACGAGTTTTTCTGCAAAGCAGTTGCTCAGTTGGTATTCGCCGGTGTGGCAATTTATGCTGAATATAACCGGAAGCATTTCTCCGTTACTCAGTGCGGTCATTGTACTGGTTGTGTAATACGGGTGCGACCAGCCAGAACCGCCTGAAAAACCATGGTCGCGATGAAAAACAAGGTATTTGCCACTATTTATGGCCGAGGTGATATCGTACTCGTTGCCCTGCCAGTCAAAATCATCGGAGCGCAACTCTACAGGCAGAAGCTGTCCGTTAGAGTAAAAACCGTTGTTGTAACGCAAGTTACTGTGGTCGCCGGTGGATTCTGTGAAATAGATGCGCTCCAGATTAAAGGACTGTTCATTTTTCAGGTAATCATGAATATTTTCACTCGTGTGGCAAAATCGTCTGTCAGCATAATCATCGTTATCATCGTCCTGAAATTGGGCGCAGGTGAGTACGTTTGAATAAAAATCGGGTGCGTCAACCGGGTTTTGTTCGTAGTTGATGATTTTATCAACAATAACCTGTGCTTCAGTTACTGATGAGACAGAGATGCGGCCTTTTGCCATATCAGGAATAAAATCTGATGCCCCCTGCATACACACGTAAGGATTGTCTGTGGCAAAAGTCTCTAATTCTTCCGGCACTTGTTTTTCTGCGCCGGGAACCGGATTGGGTGCGGTGTGGTCGCCAATAATTAGTACATAATCGGGTTTGGGTGTGTAGCTGTTGTAACGCAGTTCAATTGCATTTTTAATTTTTGCCGGAGTCCATGCTGTATCGGAAATAATTTCGGTGCTTATGCCCAGTTGTCTTTTCCATTGCGCCAATTGTCCGGCCTGTTCAATATAAGCTTGATGTGTAATGATGATGAGCTCTTTTGTGGCCGCCATCGGGGTTTTATTTTTCGGTTTTTCGGGAATTGATGAGGAGTTAATCACCTTTCGCTTCAGTAGGTTGATGTAGTTCGCTGAATTTTTTTCGGCAATGTTACTGAAGGTTTTACCTGCCCCATCAAATGTAACGCGTACAGTTATTTGTGTGTATGTTCGAATTTTTCCGGTTACCGGGTTAAACTGCACGGGGCAAATTTGCAAACGACCGATTCCGCTTTCGCGACTATATCCCAATAGTTGGATATCAGCAATATTTGCGGGGAAATATGCATTGGTGGTGTACACAGATTCATCAATTTTAAACTCCGGTTCGGGTGCGCCTTCTGTGTCACGTGCGGGCGCCAGCGATGGGTGCAGCATAAAGCCTTCATGCTCGGTAAACTTGGAACTTATGATTTCAACTTGAGCCTGACTGTTTTCGGGAATGGCTATAAGTTGAAATTTTGCCGGTACAGCTGGTGCGCCAACTTGTCCGAGTGGCACCATTCCATCAATTTGGATGAATTGATATTCCTGGTTTTGAACTGTTTTTTGTGAAATTGCAGCTCCTTTGAACTTAACGTCGATTTTGAGCCCGTCTTCATTAAAGTTTTGAAGATTTGCTTCAGGCGCGATGTCCGTAGATAGTTGTTTTTGTATTCCCTTTTCAAAATCGAGAAATACGTTTTGCGCGATACTTTGGCTAAAAGCGAAAAGTAAAGCAATGAGTAACGGTAGTTTGCTTTTCATAAAAATAGATATTTGTTTTAAATAGCGGAATTCAGTGGTGTTTTTTACAAAGATTACAGTCGGGTAGTTTTGTAATCAACTGTTTTTGAATTGATAAATAGTCTCCGCAAGAAAACTCCATTTTTTTCGTTACGCTTGCCTTCAAAATGGTCATTTACACAAGTAAAATCACATTTTTCAGGCTTCGCAAGCCTCAAAAATGAAGCTTTCTTATCGGAGACAAGACTTTTCTTGCCGCACTAAATATAAGAAAAAAATGGTGCTTTCAAGGAAAACAAAGAAGAAATGACAACAGGTCCGTTTTGGTGGGATTTTATTGCAGATGCACAATAATCCTGAATGAGTGTTCTTAAGAAAATATTTTAGCTAGTGTCCGTCAATAAATTCCATTTTCTGCGTTATTCTCACTCAAACTCGTATCATCCCGATGAATCGGGACT
>CAYPSX010000116.1:0-12662 GCA_964413185.1 uncultured Bacteroidales bacterium | reverse complement strand
AGGGACAAAACTACCAGCAATCTATACACGGCAAAGTTTTCGATAAATTTACAGGTGCATCGCTGCCGGGTGCAAATGTAATTATCGAAAATGAGAATATTCAGAAAGGTGCAAGCACTGACTCATCAGGATTTTTCATCTTCAGGAATTTACCCTTAGGCAAGTATGAACTAACGGTAACTTACATTGGTTATGAAACTTATTCATTGAGTGACCTTGAATTAACTTCAGGGAAATCTATGAACCTTGAAATAATGCTCAGAGAATCAGCCGAGCAACTTGAATCCGTTTCAGTTAACGCGTTCAAACGAAAAACCGATCCGCGCAACGACATGGCACTGATTGGAGCCCGGTCATTTACTTTAGATGAAACAAACCGCTACCCGGGATCGTACGGCGACCCGGCGCGCATGGCTATGAATTATGCCGGTGTTTTGCCCATGAACGACAACCGCAACGATATTATTATCAGGGGAAATTCCGGCTTTGGCCTCCAATGGCGTGTAGACGATATTGAAATACCGAACCCGAACCATTTTGGTGCAACCGGAACTACAGGAGGACCTGTAACCATAATCAATACAAATTTATTGGCGAAATCAGATTTTTTTAACAGTGCGTTTCCTGCAGAATATGGCAACGCCATAGCTGGTATTTTCGACATCAAAATGCGTACTGGCAATGTACAAAAACACGAAAATTGGATACAACTGGGTTGGAACGGCGTTGAACTCGGAGCTGAAGGCCCCATTAGCAAAAAAAACAATGCGACTTACCTGATCAGTTACCGCCATGCCATTAATGATATTATTTATAAACTGGGTGGCGATTTAAAAAAACAGATCATGTACAAAGATATGAACTTCAAACTCAATCTGCCCGGCACAAAAACAGGAAACTGGTCAATTGTTTCAATGGGTGGCGACAGCCGGATTGTGCTGGACGACAGAAAGTTTGACAAGAATGAACGCAATTTCGACAACTATGGCGAAATACTTGATAACTATACAGGAATGGGCGTAATTGGCATTACAAACAGGATTTATCCAAACAAAAAATCAAAAATTATCAATACAATTTCCGTTACCGGTAATGCAGTCAATACAAATATTGACACACTAACATTTTCAATAAATGACCCATTCCGTTGGGCAGTTGAAAACACAGAAACCATAAAATATGCTGTAAGTACCAAAATAAACCATAAAATAAAAAAAGGCTCTAACATTTCGCTGGGGGCCGTTTACAACCACTTTCAAATGTCATTTACCGACCGTGAGTTTCTGTACAACGAATATCATAATTATACAGACACCACCAATGTACATGCAGATTTGTTGCGCGTTTTTGCTGAGTATAAACATCAATTAGGCGATAAAACCCAGGTTTACGCCGGTTTGCACGGTCAATATTTCTTCATGAACGATTCCAAAGCAATTGAACCACGACTGGGCATAAAACATGAAATTTCCGGAAGAAGTGATATTGCATACGGATTTGGTTTGCACAGCCAACTGCAACCCAAACCGAGCTATTTTGTGCGAACGGAAAATGAAAACGGCGATATTATTTACACAAATAAAAACCTCGATTTTACCAAAAGCATTCACAATACGCTGGGTTATCATCTTTCAATAACAGAGTATTTGCGTTTAAAACTGGATTTATACTACCAATATTTATATGATGTGCCGGTTAGAGAACCCAATCCGGCCTACTCATTGCTAAATTTCGGCACAGAATATTATATAGACAGGAAAGATAGTCTTGTAAACCAGGGAACAGGCCAAAACTACGGCATAGAAGCAACAATTGAACAATACCTGCACAATAACTTTTTCTACCTGTTTACAGTTTCATTGTTTGAATCAAATTATACAAGTATCGATGGAATTACCAGAAACACAGCATATAACGGAAATTACGCTCTAAATGCCCTGGGCGGATATGAATTGGCCTTCCCAAAGAAAAATGTAGCGATCATATTCGGTGCAAACTTTACCTATGCAGGAGGCAGCCCTTACGTACCCTTCGATCAGGAGAAAACAGTTGAAAATCAGAAAATTACTTACAATTGGGATGAAGCCTACAAAATAAAACGCGATGATTATAAGAGATTCAGCCTCAGGCTGGGTATCAAAAGAAACTTTAAAAATTCAAGCATCAAAACAACCATTGATTTCCGTTACAGAACAGACTACACAATTGTGTATCTGGAAACCATTAATGTAAGAACAGGTGAAATTGTAAAAAACAACCAACTTGGTTTTTACCCGATGATCAACAGCCGTTTCAATTTTTAATATCCTCGAAATGAAAATACTACTCATCAATACACCACGCTCGCCCCATAACAGCATATTGGAAAATGCCAGCGAAGAAGCCAAAAAGTTCATACACAAAAAACTTATCGGGCCGCCGTTGGGATTACTCACGCTGGCCGAAGCTGTTCCCGGGCACGAAGTTGTTGTTTGGGATACCAAAGGTGAATACGACCTGAATCCCGATGCACCTGCACTGGCTCAAATGGTGGAAGTGCTAATGCACGAGCATAAACCCGATATTGTTGGCACAACCGTAATTACATCGGAGTTTTATTTTGGACTGGAAATTTTGCAAACTGCAAAAAAAGTAAATCCTGAAGTACTTACCATCATTGGAGGGCACCACGCAACACTTTGGCTGCAAGACTTTACCGACCCGGCAATAGATGTGGTGTGCCAGGGACAGGCAGCGCACTTATTCCGTTCGGTAGTAGAAGCCAGGGCAAAAAACAAACCACTGGAATCTGTTCCAGGCATAATTCTAAACATGGCCGAAGGACTAAAGAAAACCAAAGGCACTCCAACGGAATGGAACGCAGCAGCAAATAATTTCATTTATCCCGACAGAAAACGGCTGGAACGCTGGCGCGAAACCTATTACGTGGGCAATGCCCCCTCGCCTTCTACCTACTTGTTCAGCTCGCTTGGCTGCCCTTATCATTGCTCCTTTTGCACAATTTGGCGCGAGTTCGATGGAAGGTACTACCAGCGCAAAATCGAAAGCATCATTCGCGAGCTCAAAACAATGGATTACGATATTGTGAGATTTGCCGATGCCAATACCATTGTAAATATTGATTTCATCGATCAACTTTTTACGCGCATTGAGAATGAAGGCATTAAAAAAACTTACATCATGGATATTCGGGCCGATACAGCGGTAAAACATCCACAACTGATTGAAAAACTGGCAAGAAACGGCCTCAAAGTAGTAATTTGCGGTTTTGAATCGTTCCGCGAAGAAGAACTGGAAAAATACAACAAAAAATCGTCTGTAGCGCTTACAAAACAAGCCATTGACATTTTTCACCAAAATGAGATTATGCTCCGGGGCAACTATGTAATTCCCTGCGACTACTCCGAGACTGACTTTGAGGCCATTGCAGAATTTACGAATGCTTACAAGGTGGCTTATGCCGGCTACACGATTTTAACGCCCCTGCCGGGTTCCGTGTATTTTGAAGAGGTAAAAGACCAAATCATAGACTTTGACTGGTCAAAGTATAACTTTTTTAATGCTGTACTGCCCACCAAACTGCCGTTGACCGAATTTTATCAAAAAGTTGGCGACCTGTGGCTCATTAAAAAAGGGAAAGATGTGATTTAACCCGGATTATTACTTGCGTGAGGGCTTCGCCGTTCACCACATTTTTCGACTAATTCCCATAAAAAACCCATAAACTGAATATTAATGCTCATCTCTCTGAACAAAAACATCGCTCACTTTTGGGTATTGTTTGTCATTATCTTTGCACATCTGCTTCGTTACTAAACCCTTGAAATAGATTGCTATATCTGCGGGTTCAGATGCCTTGCATATGCACAAAGCTAATGACATGAATAAGCCGGGTTAAAATTAACGTGAGTTCGATATTTACAAATACCTTCCCCTGCTCAGCGCATGAAATTTAAAATCGCCTTCGATAAACTTGCTGCTTTTCTGTAGGGCTTTATCAGCGCCAACTTCAACAAATTCTTTTATGCCCGCGTTCAGTAAAGTTTGCATAGTACCATAAAAATTCAGACTCTGGGTAACATTGCGTATTACCTCTTTCTTCAGGTCGGAATGGCGGGTTAGTATACGTTGATCGACCATTGAAACCAACGGAAACCGGGCATCGCGATAATCGAAGCGGCTGGCAACAGATTTGAAAACTTCAATATTTTGTTTCAGTTTTTGGGAATGATATGGAAATGACACGTTGAATTTGCTCAAATGAAAAGCTCCTTCTGCTTCCAATTTTGGGAATACCTGATCTATATGTTCCACGGTACCGGCAATTACGTAGGAAAATATTCCGTTTTTTATGACTATCTCAATTGACGGATATTTTTCAATAAAACCTCGCAAATCGTTTATATGAAAACCTATGACTGAAGCCATTGCATTTTTTTGTTTGCCCATAACTTGTTTCACCGCGTTGTACACATCGCGTATTAAAAACAATCCGCTTTCGTAAGCTATGGCGCCTGTGTGATACATAGCAGCATACAACCCCATGCTAAATCCCGAGATATAATCCGGCAGGTGTTTCTGTTCGCGCAAAATATCGGAAAACGCACAGCTAAATATGTAGGTTAACAGCTGGTTGTTTAACCCGCTGGTTGTTTGGTCGTTTTTTTGAATATCGAAGTTATCCAATGGTAAAGAAAGCAAATTTCCGGCATAACTTATACGCTCCCGGAAATCCACGATATACTTTTCAATTATTTGCTGCTCTTTACCCGTATATTTAAGTACAAATGCCGGAAAAAGATGTGCTACTCTGGGTTGCATAACAAAATCGTTTCAAAAATGACAAAATTTTCCTCAATAGAATAGTTATATTCTGCCGGCAAATCAATTTTGTATTTTTCAATTATTTCGCTGGCGTTACCTGAAAAAGCAATTTCGAGCTTCCCGCCTGGCGGTTCATCCTTAAAAAATATTTCAACATCGGTAAGTGAGGGTATGAATGATGATTGCCCGGAAGAAAAAGCCTTGTAAAAGGCCTCTTTGCCGGAAAAGCTTATTGCGTAGCAAAGGTGACTGTCGAAACTTGCATAGTTCTCAATCTCCTGTGGTGTGTAAAACAATGAAAGCTTTTCCTGTTCCGCTAATGTTGCATATTTTATGAAACGATGATGGTTTTCAACATCGATTCCAACCCCAAAAATCATCAACTAAAGGTTTATGATATTGTCTTCGTGCTCAATAATGAGTAACTGCATATCGATTAACTCACCAATTTTCCGTACCGGATGCTGTACACTATACTTACCAATGGTTTTTAGCTCTATGTTCAAGTTGTACTTTTTCTTAAAAATTTCTATCAACTCCAAAAACATAAGCGAATCACCGTCGAGATCGTCAAAAATATGCGTATCGTCTGTTATTTCTGATTTATCGACTTCGCATTCTTCCGCAAAAAAATCAAGTACAATTTCTCTTACTTCTTGTTTGGTTTTATCTGTTACTTCTGCCATAATATCAATTTATTTTTAATATAAACCAAATGCTATTTGAAAAGCTAATATAGCTAAAAGTTTCGAATAGCATTTGTTGTTTTTTTATGATTTTTCCTTAAAGATTCAAGTTGCCAATTTTTTGCGGAGCAGTTCGCATTGTGCAAAATTCTCTTACACCCAAATTGAGCGATTTTCGCTCACAGCCTGCCCCGTACACGAAGTGTCGGGGAAAAAGAAATTGTATGGTTTTCACCTCACCTATTCGGTGAAACCCGACAATTTCTAAATCGGCTTCGCCTTCGCATAGCTTCAGCGGAGCAAGGGGTTAAACCTATATATGTTATTCTGAAGCCCTGTATTATTCATCCCTCCATACAGCACGTGCTCTGGTGATATCATGAGTCAGGAAAAAACCAATTACGTTTTTTCCTTCCATATTGTTGTCGACATTCGAAGGAGGGCCGCTAAATACGGGTGCGGAATATCCGGATTCTGTCTGTGCCTGCCACAGAAATTCAAACGCCTGTTCGGTAAGGCTCGACAGGGCAATTGTAACGGTATCGCCATCGTAAAGTGCCTCATCGGTATCTTCCTGGTTAAAGTAATAAACCTCGAGCCCATTTATGTAAATACCATTAATCAAATAATCGTCTGTAATGGTTACTTCATAAAGAGTATCTGTAATTAATGTATCGTTTATGTATGAATTAAACATATAATAATTTCGCTGATCGGCGGGTTCCTGCGCATATATTTTCACGCTCCAGGCTGCCCAGGGTTCTATCCAATGGAGAGTAATACTATCGAGTGGCGGCACAGGAATGATAGAATCTGTAGCTGTAATGAGGTCAGGCTCTCCATCATCATCTACATCAACATTATCAATAGTGAGATGGTAAGCATTTCCGGCTACGCCATAAAAGTTGGCAGGCGTGCGATATATTCCGGGTTCTTCCTCATCTAATTCCACAGTTTGACCATTGCCGGTGATGGAGATCAGGGCATTGCTGATTTTCTCAGGTCTTTCTTCATTATCAAGTTTTTTCGACCAACTGAGCTTTACGGTATGTTCGGTTGTATCTGTAGAAAGGAAAGCTTCCACAACCATATATCGTGGAAAATCATCACCAAACTCAGTGTCTAAATCCATGCGCTCTGTGCATGATATTCCTACTATGAGGCTGACTAATATCAATATTAAATTGAATTTCATAGTTTTAGAATTTAAAATTTATGGTGAGTGTAGGCAAAGTTCCGAACAGATATGTTTTTTCAGCATAAATTTGGTCAGTATTTTCATCATCCTGCTCAAAATTGATCGCCCAAGCATTGTGCCGGTTGTAAACATTATAAACAGACAAGTTGATATCGGTTTCAACTTTACGTTTTAGCAATGTAATTGGCCGGTTTTGCCAGGTTAGCGACAAGTCCATACGATGATAATCCGGGTAACGCTGCTCATTCCTGCCGCTGTAAATGGGCACATACGTGTTGTAATATTCAGCCATGCCAACGGGGAAAGTTCCGGGCAAACCGGAGGAATATACCCATGTGGCGCCCAGTGTAAGTCTTTTTAGCAACTGGTAATTAAACACAATTGACACATCGTGGGGTTTATCGTAGGGTGCCAAAAAAGTTTTTCCTTCATTCACTCCCGTAATTTCCCGTTCGGCTTTTGAGTAGGTGTAGCTCACCCAGCCACTGGTTTTATCGAACTGGTATTTCATCATCAGCTCAGTTCCATAAGCCCATGAACGGCCATAGCGCAGTTCTCCTTCAAGGTGTTCATTAAGGAGTAAAATGGCATCATCTTTAAAGTCAATGGTATTGTCCATCCATTTATAAAAAAACTCAGCTGATGCTTTAAGATGATCCTGGAAGAAATTCCGGAAAATGCCCACCCCAACCTGATCGCCAACCTGGGGTTTTACATTTGGCGATGCAGAAAACCAGATGTCCAGTGGTGTACCGGCATTGGAATTCCTGGCCATTTGTATGAACTGCGTAGTACGTGCATAGCTGGCTTTAACAGACATATTTTCGCTAATGGTAAAATTAATTCCCAGGCGAGGCTCCCAATGGTCATACGTTTGATAAATTCCGCCATCGTGCTCAGCAGAGTCAATAATTTCGCTATTTAAATTATATGTGTAAGTAGTTTCACTGCCATAGTTGCCAAAAAACGCATTTCTTAAACCTGCGCGAATTGAGAGCAACGGATTAACTTTATACTCAAAACCAAAATAGATACCATTTTCGATGGATCGGTTTATGGGAACTTTAATAGATCCGAACGAAGTGTTATCTCCTGTGCCGCGTGCATGGCCCGGCTGAAACACATGCAACATGCCCTGCATTCCATAGTTTATGGTTAGTTTTTGAGAATGAAAATAGGTTAGGTCGTATTTTACCGTAAGGTCGCTCAATCCTGCATCCCAAACAAAAGAGTTGGGCTCATTTTTGGCTGTTCCCAGGGAATAAAAATAATTGCTATAAATAACACTTAAATTGGAGAAAAGCTTTTTAGAGAACAAATGGTTCCAACGGATAGTTGATGTACCATTGCCATACCCCATGCTGGCAAACTCTGAACCGAAAACATCGCGCCCAAAGTAACCGGAAAGAAATATGCGGTTGTTATCATTAATGCGATAATTAACCTTTGCATTGAGGTCATAAAAAAACAATTGGCTTTCCTGTACGGTCTCATCTTTGGACAGAGGAAGGAACAAATCAAGATATGTGCGGCGTGCAGCAACCATTGTCGAAATTTTTTCATCCCAGAGAGGACCTTCCAGTGTTGCTCGCGATGAAATAATACCGAGACCGCCACGTCCGCTGAATTGCTTTGTATTACCTTCTCTCATGTGGATATCGAGTACAGACGATAATCTGCCGCCATATTGTGCCGGAATATCGCCTTTATAGAGCTTGAGGTCTTTCACTGCATCGTTGTTAAAAACTGAGAAAAAACCCATTAGGTGCGATGCATTGTAAACATTAGCCTCATCGAGCAAAATCAGGTTTTGATCAAGGTTTCCGCCCCTGACACTAAAACCACTGGAGCCTTCTGATGGTGATTGTACACCGGGCAATAGCTGTAGGGCTTTTATCAGGTCGACTTCGCCCATGAGGGCCGGAATTTTGCGTATTTCTTCATTATCGAGCTTTTCTACGCTCATTTCGTTCCTCGTAATATTGGCGTTTGAGCGTTCTCCCGAAACCGTAACCTCTTCAAGCTGTTCTGCAGATGAAGTAAGTTCTACATTCAGAGAAATATCATCTTGTTTAATGGTGATAGTTTTTTGAATGGTTGCGTAACCAATGTACCTGTATTGAACATTGTAAGTACCCGGTTCTAAAGATATTGAGTAAAAGCCATACGCATTGGTAATTGTTCCCATACCTGTTTCGTTCACAAATATTGTAGCGCCGATTAAAGCTTCGCCATTACTCTGGTCATATACATATCCGCTTAGTACAGGTAATCGTTCATTTGCATCTTCGGCATTTAAGAAACTGCATAACAGTATGCCGAGATTTATTAGGAAAAATAATCTCATTGGATTTTCAATTTGGAAATAGTTTGCAGTAACACACTTGTATTTAGTAAATAATTACAATTAAGGTATTACTCCAAAGAAGTTTTCTTATTTTTTATCTTCCTTTTTTTTGTGAGGTTTAAATTCACTAAACATAAAAATCAGGTTGAGGCTACCGTAAGGTGAGTTAAAATCATTGGAATCAAAAAGTGGTGTGTCGGGGTTGTCAATCTTGTCAGCAGTAGCAGCATATTTTTTATCAACATCAAAAACATATTGATAACCTACACCAACATTTAGTTTCATCCAACGTGTTAAGTTCATTTCCAGCTCGGCTTGTGGAGAAAACACGCCAACTATATCATTCATGCTCCAATCCTCATCCCATTTAGGTGTTACTGAAACTGTTCCAACGCCTACCTTTGCACTGACTCCAAAATGAATAGCATTCTTGGGCATAAATATATAACCAACCCACATAGAGCCATAACTAAAGTTAGTATATTGTTTATTATAAGGTACAATACCGGTCATGTTTCCCTCAGTATCTACAGATTTAATATAAATGGTACTATCGTAGCGATGCGATGTGGCTACTGATTGACCGTAAGCACCAATAAAGAAAGTATTGTTGATTAAAAGTGCTCCACCAAAACCATTGGAACCAGCAATGTCTCCATCCAGCATGCCTACTTGTGCGCCGGGTGATAAGAAGCCACCTATTTTGTAGTCTTTCTTTTTCTTAAAAAGATAGTTAATATCATCGTCTTGTGCGTTTAAAGTTGCCCCAACGAATAAAAATGCAGTTAATAAACAAATGATTTTCATAATTATAAGGTTTTAGGTTAATAATCAAGACAAAAATAACATATAAATATCAATGCTCAAATTCAATTGTGGTTATTATATTTTATTTAACATTAGCTGTTATACAGCATTTAAGTCTCCAATATAACCGGTTCTTATTGCTATGTAGTGCTTGCACGAAAAGTCCAATTTCGGCATTTCGACAAGCTTCTATGTATCACGTTACGCCCTTTCTGAAAACAGTCACTTCGACAAGCTCAGTGCATCGCATCCCGAGAATCGGGACTCCTTGATTTTCAGAAAGGGCAAGCTCCCGATTCTCGAGGACAGGCTTTGAACTTGAACTTTTCGCATCAAGCACTTGAAAAAACGGGTAGTTTTCTTGCTGCCACTATGTAAGCTCAGATGTTCTTATTTTTGCTTTTTTTGATCTTTTTTACTGAGAATAAATACGAGACTCAGACTACCATAGGGTGTATTGAAATCATTTTTTTCAAAGTATCGTTTATCGTTAAACCCATCACCATTTGAGTCAAATGGTTGTTTGGTTACATCAAAAACATATCTATACCCGGCAGCAAAGTTTAGCTTTAACCATGGTTTTAAATTCATTTCGAGGTCGACCTGTGGTGAAACTGTACCAATTAGATCAGAAATGACCACATAACCATAGGGACTTACAACACTTATTACCCCCGGGCCTATGCTGCTACTGATGCCAAAATGCACTGGTTTTTTGGGCTTAAACAAATATTTAAGTAAAATTCCCCCATACCCAAATTTTGACCTTGTCTGATTATCTGCATAAAAGTAACCATTGTAGACTGCTTCATGGTTATGTTTTGTAATAAATCTTGAAAAATATGCGCCCAAAAAGAAGGTGCGGTTTACAATTAAACCGCTGCTATACCTGTATGAGAATTCTGGTTCTCCCTGAAAATCACCAATATTTACGCCGGAAGAAAGATACATGGCAAATGAATAATCTTTTTTCGGGATAATATATTCAACATCATCGTCTTGGCCATAAACCAGAGTTATAGCCAGCATTATTGTGCTAAACAGCAGCATTTTTCTCATAGCTTTTCCTTTTATTAATTATTAAACTACCAAAGTTAGTAATTTATTTTATAGTAACAGATACAAAAACATAAAAACAGGCGCCAATGAATAAAAAAAAACGAGTGGCAATGTTACTCTTTTCAAACACACCACGACCAACAGCTTCCGCACAAAGCAATTGTTAAATTTTTGTTAATTTGGTACAACGAAAAGAATTATTGCATAGCTTTGACAATGAATAACTTAATTATAAATTATACGAGGATGCTGAAAATCGAAAAGAGTAAGCTCATTAATTAATTACACGCATGAAAAAATTACTTTTTATTACACTAGTAGGTCTGGTATTTGGAATATCAACAATTTACGCTCAGGGGTTTAAAGAGCCTGCTGAAGGGAAAGCTGCTATTTATTTTACGCGGGTCACAGCTTATGGTTTTGCTGTGAGTTTCGACTTTTTTCATCAAGACCAATACATTGGCTCATTTAAAAAGAAAAACTATCTGCGTTATGAATGCGAGCCTGGCGAACAGCTTTTTTGGGCTTCATCAGAAAATAAAGAATTTATAACAGCTGATTTAGAGGCTGGAAAATCATATATTGTTATGGTCAATGTAATTATGGGAGCTATGAAAGCGCGAGTGGGACTAGAGCCCATAGGCCCCTCTCACAAAGCATTTGACAGGGCAGTAGAGTTGATTAAGGAGAAAGAGCCAATTAAAATGAAGGATAAACATTTTACTAAAATGGAGAAAAAACTCAAGAAAAGGGACTTCATGAAAAAGAATCTGGACAAATATCACAATGAGTGGAAAGGTTCTAAAAACTTCAATCACATTTCAAAGGATATGGCCGTTCCGGAAGGTAAAATATAGATATAAAGTAATATGAATAGCTCTTGATCTTAAGAGCTATTCTTTTCTTTCTAAGCGATATATGGGGTAAATATCGTCATTTAAAATATAATGAAAAGCCGTATCGTTGTGCAAAGCCAGCATTGACTCCGGTTCAAATGCCAGCGATATTTTATTGGAAGCAAGTTGATCGAGCGGTACCATTAAAAGTGTGTTTTCGGATGCTTGCGCCCTGTATTTTTCTTTTGCTACACGCACATTTTTATATAACCAACCTTCATTGCAAGTTGTATCTTTTCGACCAATAATTTTGTACCGAACTATTTTGTCGTTTTCCCATGGTGTATAAACATGGGTTGTAATTCCTGACCGGTTAACCCAGTTACGTAGTTTTCGGTCTGATTTATGAATTAAATATGCATGGGGACGACGTATTTTCAAGGTAGACTTTCTTTCCGGATAATACCTGTCAACCATAAACACTGTATCTTTTTTATCGGCAATAGAGTATAGCGGATAAGCCAGCTTTTCCCCGTTTTGGATGTGGGCAAAACGAACTCCAAGGTACTCTCCACTTTTAGGCTGGCACAAATTCTCCCTGGCGGCTTGCACTGATGTTTTAATTTCATCGACATTTTTTTGGCAAAAATCGACTATAGCTTTTATTGTAACTAATTGACTTAATGTCCTTTCTTTTATATTATCAATGGAGTTTCGTCCATATTTTCCTTCAATAATGATTGATAACGAATGCATGATGCCAAAACTTTGCCGGCCATCGTCTATATGTGTTGTGCTGTGGCGCAAACGGCCTTTGCTGTTATATATTTGTCCGATTGTGTATTCAAGGAATTTATAGCCGGCGTTTTCTACTTTCCGTTTTACAAAAGGCAACAATTCTCCTT
>CAYPSX010000115.1:0-12714 GCA_964413185.1 uncultured Bacteroidales bacterium | reverse complement strand
ATATGTTATTGGCCTGGATTTCAGTATATTAAGTCGAGCTGTGTATAAACCGTAGGTCCATAAAGTCGGGGTGTCCAGTGAATAAATTCCATTTTCAAGGCTTTCGAAACTCAAAGTCGTTGAGTTTACTAATGTAAATGATACGAGTTTGCGTGAGTATAACGCAGAGCCCTTAGCTCACTTACGCCATGTAAATGAAATCGAGTCTATTGACGAAAACCATTTAGATGTAACGATTGGCATTTTTATCGTTTGAGGTGGGAACCACACAAATTTTATTTGTGAGCGACAAATGCTCAGGTTTGATTATACGTACATGGGTAAAGCCGCTTATCGAACCATACAAAGTAAGGCAGATTGCCTGACATGAAAACAATGCTTATTTTAGTGTGGTAGAATAGCTCGGTGATGCGAATATCGGAAAGAGAGTACAGATAGAGTAAATTGGTGCGGCACAGCTCTATGTTGCGCCAACCACAGCCCATGGCGGGTAAGCCATGCCATAAAAACCCAACCGCCAACATCCGCTATCCATATTTTTGCTATATTTGAATAGAAAATGCTGTCCTGATTTTTCTCAGTCAAGGGATTATGGAACATCAACCGTCTACTTATCGCCGGAAAAGCGACATGATAAATAAAAACCTAATAGAGAAGGTAAATGAATTCTTTTCAGTATAATATCACAGACAAAATCATTAATTACGGATTGGCCTTTATTGCTGTAATATCAATACCCCTAAATGTCATTATATATTTTGCTATTAGTCATGGCCAATGCGTAATTATTAAAACCATTCCCCCATTACTGTCATTGTTCACTATTTTACTGTATTTATACAGAAATGCACTATCATTTCGGATACGAACTATTGTTTTTTCGTTATTGCTTTTTTTAGCAGGCATATATACGTTAGTACTCGGATTGTTAGATATGGCCTCATTATGGTTTATACTGTCCATTATTTTTGCTTCCTTTTACACAAAAAAGCAAATAGCATTTGCCATTTTTGTTGCAGCTCTATTTTTTACCGTATCAACCGGTTTATTGATGATGTTTAATAATCCGTATTTACCGATTGAATACGGTTTTGATAATTGTCAATTTGCCTGTGTATCAATACGAATTATCAACTTTTTAATTATAGGATTCTTGATTTTTAAAATTCTGAAAATCTTCTTTCAAACAATAGATCTTTACATTAAAGAACTGGTAAGTAAAAACATTGCTTTGGAACAATTAAAAGCCGCAGAGAAAAAAGAGGCCGAGCAAAAGCTCAAAAATCAGATATTAAAAAACAACATTGAGAAACACCAGCGTGAACTGGAATATAAACACAAAGAACTTGCAAGTTCTTTTTCTAAAATAATGCAATTTAATGCCTTATTAGACAAAATTAAAAAAGATATTTTGGACGGTAACTACAAAGATGCGATAGTAAATGTAACAGTGAAGCAATCGGAAAATTATAATATTGATAGCTTCATACTTAAATTCAATGAAGTTTATCCGAATTTTCTGTTAAAGCTAACAGAAACCTTTCCTCAACTTACCAAAACCGAGGTAAGAGTTTGCATTTTAATTTCTTCCGGGTTAAAATCTCACGAAATTGCGGAATTGCTAAATGTATCCGAAGCTAGTATCGGAAAATACCGGAACAGAATTAGAAAAAAACTCAATTTAGAAAACAATTCAGATATTGTTCAGTATCTGTTTGGGAAATTTAATTACAATCAAATCAGTAATTTAGAGAACTTGTCAGAGTAATTGTCATAGTTGAAAATTTGCTTTCATTGCAGGAATCATTCTTTTTTGTAAAAAAAAGTCAAATGTCTTCATACAATTACTTTTTCAGCAATATTTACGATTCGGTATTTTTTCTTTTTTTACATTCGGTAAGAAAAAGAGTTGCTGCCGAAGTTGTTTTGTGCAACCCACAAAGCATCATTGATATGTGTTGCGGTACGGGAAATCAAATCAAGTATTTCAAAAATTTGCCCGATGCAAACATTGTCGGTATTGATATTTCCGACAATATGCTTGCCGTAGCCCGTAAAAGCAAATGGAGAAATATATTTCAAAAACAAGATGCCTCAAATACAAGTTTTGCAAATGAAAGTTTTGATATCGCTATTCTTAATTTTATTTTCCACGAAACCAAACCCGAAATTGCTCAAAAAATTTCCGACGAAGCTAAACGAATTGTCAAACACTCAGGTAGAATAATAATTACCGACTATGTTTTTGACAAAAAAACAAGTTTTATCGGGAAGGCAGGGGTGTATTTTGTAGAATTTCTTATAGGCGGACAACACTATTCTAATTTCAAAACCAATCTTAAAAATAACCTTCTTAAAAAGTATTTTTCCAATTTTCAATTGATTTCCGAATATCAATATCTATTGGGAGCTGTTAGGATTTGCACATTTATTAACACTAAAAACAAATCATCATGAAAACGAAACTCATCATTCTAGTATTTTTAATGCTCTCGACAGCATTAACTTTTTCACAAACATTTGAAAAACAAGGAGCCGGTGTTACTGTTTTGGTGCACGGCTGGAATCCCGACGGCGACCAACCTGTATGGATGACAGCAATGGCAAATGCCATTACACAAAGAAGCGGTGGTGTAGGACATATTGCAAATGTTACAGTTACCGGAACACAAGGCAACCTTACGGCAACCTGTAGCGACTGGACTTTTGATTTGGCAAACCAAAACCACTCAGAAATCGTCGTGCTAATAAATTGGACAGCCGTTGCCAATCACCTCAACACCGGCATTACAGCTCAGGAAGTAGCGGCTGCCATAGCGCCCACGATTTATGATTCTCAAAACGGCCAAGCAGCCTTAGCTGAACTGCCAATACACCTTATCGGACATAGTCGCGGTGGTGGTATGGTCTTTGATATAGCTCGATTGCTCGGATTGGAGGGTGTTGAAGTGGAGCATCTTACTGCGCTCGACCCACATCCGCTGACTGCTGCCGACCCACAACCAATTATGGGCTCTGCTGTAATAGATACGCCCGTTGAGCTATACGAAAATGTTTTGTTTGCCGATGTTTACTACCAAAACATTGAATTTCCTGAAGGAGAGTATGTTCCCGGAGCATACAATCGGCTATGGACATCGCTACCCGGTGGCTATCATAACGAAACCGGCTATACCTATACAATCGGAACTACAACCTATAATTTTTCCGACCATTTGAACATTATTTTGGCTTATCACGGAACTATTGATTTAACCATTCCAACAACAAACGGCGAAGCCACTATGGATGTAACCGAACGTGATTGGTTTAATCTCTATGAAGATGCAGGTGAAAATACCGGTTTCAAATACAGCCGGCAAATAATGGGCAACCGAAAAAGCAACGATACTCCAAACAGCGGCGATGCCATTATTGACGGGTTTCACAATGATGCTTTGCTTGAGGGAAACGGAGCACGTGAAAATTTGGCCTGGACAAATGCGGTTTGGCCAAACGTTCTTGAAACCACCATCAGCCTAAACAGTTCACCGCTCGCTGCAGGAGTACACAATATTGAAACAGGCGATGCGCTTGATATTGATTTTATTTACAGAAGTTACGCTAATGCAGGCACAGTTACTTTTTATGCCGATTTGGACAGAAACCCCTACAATACAAACAAAACACAAATCGGAACCTTAGAACTTACGGCTACCGGCTCTACAATTGCTTCAAATTCCTTAAATTGGACAGTTGCCGACCTCACTGTGGGCGATACGTACTACATTTATACCGAAATTTATGACGGCACAAATACTCGTTATTTCTACGCCCCGTACGAATTTAAGCTAACACCTGTTGCAACGGAACCGTCCGCCGGAACCGGCACTGAAACTATTCCGTATGAAATAGAAACGTTGGAAAATTTATATTGGCTATCGCAAAACTCAATTTATTGGGATAAGTATTATATTCAAACGGCTGATATTGATGCCGCAGAAACAGAAACATGGTTTGGTGGCGAAGGCTTTCCTCCTATTGGCACAGAAACAACACCATTTACAGGTACATACAATGGTGATAATTACACAATTAGTAATTTGTACGTCAATCGCCCTTCTAATAATCTCGGCTTGTTTGGTTATGTCGGGGATTTTACGCTCGGCGGAAGTTTGATAAATATAATTGTTGAAAATGCCACAATAAGCTCACCTTCAGAAGATAATTGGTGGTATTCGGGAGTTTTAGTTGGTTATATAAAATATGGAGAAATAGATAACTGCCACACATCCGGAACGGTTCAGGGAGATTTATACGGAAGCGGCGGCATAGCCGGTGGTATTGATTTATCTACGATGGTCTCTAATTCAAGCTCTTCCTGTATTGTAAACGGGCAGGAGAGTGTCGGCGGCTTTGCCGGTGATATTACACACAGTGTGGTTACAAATTGCAAAGCAACCGGCGACGTTGTCGGTACCGATTGGGTAGGAGGCTTTGTGGGGTATAATGCCGATGAAATATACAACTGCTTTGCCACCGGAAATGTCTCCGGAAATAGCTACTTAGGTGGATTTGTGGGGCAGCATAGAAATGCTTCGGGTACTCCGGTTATAAAAAATTGCTACGCTTGGGGAAATCTTATACGTTTGTCGGGTTCTACCGATGAAAATATCGGAGCTTTCGCCGGAAATTGTAATTCGGCTGTTGAAATTTCATATTCCTATGCAATAGGTTCTGTGGTATATGAAAGTGCAAGCAACCCCACCGATAAAGGTTTTGTCGGATCAGATGGCGGAACCAATACATACACCGCAAACTTTTTTAATAGCTCCGCAAGCGTACAAACAGTCGGGACCGGCGCAACGCCGCAAACAACAACAGGTATGAAGACGCAAAGCACTTTTACCGATGCCGGTTGGGATTTTATGGGCGAAACCAGCAACGGAACCGATGATTATTGGGGTATTAATCAAAATGAGAACAGCGGCTATCCGTTTTTAAAATGGCAAGGCTATAAATTATACACAGAAATTACAGCAAATCCAACAACGGAAAGTTTGCAATGCCCTACAGCGCTTGAAAATATAACATTGACAGGCGGAACGGCTAATACAGACGGTAGTTTTACTTTTGCCAATCCTGCGGATATACCCCCGGCAGGCACATCAGAACATGAAGTGATTTTCACTCCTACTAATGAAGAAAATTATAGTACGGTAACCATTACAATTGAAATTACCGTGGAGGATAATACGCAACCGGAAATTACATCAACACACAATGCACAAACCATTGATGCAAACGAAAATTGCGAAGCCGTTTTACCGGATTACAAAGTCGATTTAACTGCAACGGATAATTGCAGCAATTTGGCAAATATGACTGTAACGCAAAGCCCCGCAGCCGGAACAACAATTTCGGGAGCTACAAATTCAGTAATTTTAAAAGTAGAAGACGAAGCCGGTAATTTTGCCGAAGTTTCTTTTAATGTGGAAGTTGTAGATGTAACAACGCCTGTAATAACTTCAACTCACGAAGCACAAACCATTGATGCAAACGAAAATTGCGATGCCATTTTACCGGATTACAAAGTCGATTTAACTGCTACTGATAATTGCAGCGATTTTGCAAATATGACTGTAACGCAAAGCCCCGTAGCCGGAACAACAATTTCGGGAGCTACAAATTCAGTAATTTTAAAAGTAGAAGACGAAGCCGGTAATTTTGCCGAAGTATCGTTTAATGTAGAAGTTGATGATACTACTGCACCTGTTTCCGATGTAGCAACTTTGAGTGATGTAACCGCCGAATGCGAAGTTACTTCCTTAACCGCTCCCACCGCTACGGATAATTGTTCAGGAGCTATAACTGGAACCCACGATGCTACTTTACCCATAACTGCCACTACGGTTGTAACATGGACATACGAAGATGGAAGCGGCAATACTTCACAGCAAACACAAAATGTAGTGATTGATGATACTACTGCACCTGTTTCCGATGTAGCAACTTTGAGCGATGTAACTGCCGAATGCGAAGTTACTTCCTTAACCGCTCCAACCGCTACGGATAATTGTTCAGGAGCTATAACCGGAACCCACGATGCTACTTTACCCATAACTGCCACTACGGTTGTAACGTGGACTTACGAAGACGAAAACGGTAATACTTCACAGCAAACACAAAATGTAGTGATTGATGATACTACTGCACCTGTTTCCGATGTAGCAACTTTGAGCGATGTAACTGCCGAATGCGAAGTTACTTCCTTAACCGCTCCAACCGCTACGGATAATTGTTCAGGAGCTATAACCGGAACCCACGATGCTACTTTACCCATAACTGCCACTACGGTTGTAACGTGGACTTACGAAGACGAAAACGGTAATACTTCACAGCAAACACAAAATGTAGTGATTGATGATACAACTGCACCTGTTGTCGATGTAACAACTTTGAGTGATGTAACCGCCGAATGCGAAGTTACTTCCTTAACCGCTCCAACCGCTACGGATAATTGCAGCGGAATAATTACCGGAACTCACGATGCGGTACTTCCAATTACAACACAAGGTAGCACAACCATAACCTGGAGTTACGAAGACGATAATGGCAACATAACAACGCAAGAGCAATTAGTTGTTGTTGAGGATGTCACAATCCCCACAATCACGTGCATAGAAAATCAAACCGTTGATTTAAACCAGGGCCAAACGTTCTACACTGTTCAGGGAACCGAATTTGACCCGGCAGAAACTTCAGATAATTGCGAAGTTGCAAGTATCGAAAACGACTTCAACAATACTGCATCACTAAACGGAGCCCAACTGCCTGTAGATACCACAACTATAATCTGGACCATTACAGACAACGCCGGAAATGAAAACGCGTGCAGTTTTGATATTACAGTAAATGCTTATGTCGGAATTGATAATTTTTCCGAAAGTGGAATATCTGTTTATCCGAATCCGACAAAAGGAAAATTCACAATTAGCAATCAGGGGTTAGAAGCTTACGGATTTAAAATATGCGATATCACCGGAAATATAATTCAGCGATTCAATAATTTAACCGCACGACAGTATCAAATAGATATTTCCGACCAACCCGATGGAGTGTATATCCTTAAAATACTAAGTAAGAAAGGCATTAAAACCCAAAAAATCATAAAAAATAAATAAAACCCATGAGAATTCGCCTGACAATATGGTTACTGTTTTTGTATTTGGCAACAACCGCGCAAATTGCCGTTCCACCCGCAGCTGGTGACGGTTCGTTGGTGGCGCCTTATCATATTGCAAGTGCCGAAAATTTGTATTGGCTCTCACAAACCAGTAATCAGTGGGATAAGCACTACATTCAAACCGAACATATTGACCTGATAGCTTATGAAAATCTAATTTGGATAGGAAATGATGATGCGTTTTCCGGATCATACAACGGGCAGGGATTTAGTATTTCTAATTTTGTGCTGCATAAGCCTGATGATTGGTTTGTGGGTCTGTTTGGAAAAATTATTGGAGAAAGCAATGCGAATCCGGTTGTTTTAAAAAACATAGTCATTGAAAATGCTGATGTTAATGGAGTGGAAAGTGTTGGGGCGCTTGTTGGTTATGTTAATACGGCAGAAATCCACAATTGTAAATCATCGGGCAGTATTACGGGCGAAAAATTAATTGGCGGATTAATGGGCTATGCAAGCCAAACATCAGGTTCGACAATTATCAGTTATTGTTCGAGTTCTTGTAATGTATCCGGCAATGCCGCCAACAAAGGTAATAATGTTGGCGGTTTACTCGGCAGTAATTTACATTATGCAGAAACTTTTGAAATAAGAAATTCTTATGCCACCGGCATTGTCAGCGGTTACGGCACGGTTGGCGGTTTCATCGGATACATTAATGAAGGCCTGATAATAAACTCTTACAGCAGGGGTGATGTTATAAAAACCTCCGGACCAAATAATTCCTTTGGTTCTTTTGTTGGTCATACCGATGAATCCAACATAGTAAACTCATTTTCCACAGGGCAGGTAATATACAACAATAGCGATAACCCTACCGATAAAGGTTTTGCAGGTTCAGAATCTAATAATCCGGTGTATTCGGGAAACTTTTTCGACAGCGAAGCTTCGCAGCAAATCACGGGTGCGGGAGCAACAGCCAAAACCACCGCCGAAATGAAAACCGAGCTTACATTTACCGACGCCGGATGGGATTTTTCAGGTGAAACGGCCAACGGGGCAGACGATTACTGGGATATATCAGCCGAAGAAAATGACGGCTATCCTTATTTGTTACCAATGAGTGACCCTGTTAGCTCTCAACTTCCCAATGCCCTGAATTTTGACGGTGTAAATGATTTTGTAGGTATTCCGATAGACGGCAATGGAGGTGTTGTAGGTGATAATTCTGTCAATTCAAGTTTTACAATGGAATTGTGGTTTAGGATACCGGATTATGCCAATTTTTCTACTTTAGTGTCGAAACATAGTAACAGCGGTAGCCGAAAAGGCTTTTTTATAGAAAGCAACGGAAGCGGCAGCATTAATGCCGGCATGGCCAATGCGGCAAACAGCTGGACGGTTGCAACCGGAACAGATGCCGTGAACGACAACCAGTGGCATCATACCGCCTTTACTTATGACAGTGCAACCAATACGCTTGAGCTGTACATCGACGGCATTTTGCAAAGCAGCCAAACCGGTTTTACGCCCGTGTTTGACGATATTGTAAATCTGCGACTGGGAAGTTCTCAATATTATAACAGTTATTCTGAAATTGAAATCGACGAATTTCGTATTTGGGACACTTTGCATACAGCTTGCGACATTCAAAAATATATGAAAACCGAATTAAGTTCCATTCATCAAAACTTACATGTTTATTACCGTTTTAACGAAGGCCAACCGGGTGGCAACAATGCGGGAATTGACGCTGTGCCTAATATTGTTTCTACTAACCATACAGGGTTTTTATATTATTTTGCACTTTCGGGTGAAACATCGAACTGGATTAGTTCGGGTGCCGATATTGCCGGTACAGATGAATATTTCGATGATACCCCACCCCAAATAACGTCGAGCCATGCCAATGTATCGTTTGCTTTGGGCGAGAATTGTCAGATAAGCCTTCCCGATTATATACCAGATGTAACATTTACCGATAATTGTGATAATAATCCGACAATCAGCCAGCAACCCGAAGCCGGTACCCTTGTTTCAGATACTACGCTTGTTACGCTTACCGTTACCGATTACGGCGATAATGCCGATGAGGTATCTTTTTATGTGGAAGTCAGCGACAGTTATGCGCCCGTAATTATAACCACAATAAACGATTCTTTAATGGATGCCGAAACCGATTGCAAGGTGTTTTTACCCGATTTTTCAAACGATATTGAAGCAACTGATAATTGCAACATCGATGATTTAACGGTGGAACAAACCCCGCTGCCGGGAACGGAAATTTCAGGTGTGGATAATTTAATTACCCTTACCGTAAGCGACCGTTTCGGCAATTCCGATCAAACAAGTTTCTATATCAGCGTAAGCGACACTACACCTCCGCAAATTACTTCTAATCACAACGATACAATTGTTTACGCAGAAAACTGTCAGGCATTCTTACCGGATTATACAAGCCTTGTAGAAGCGGCTGATAATTGCACATCGGTTTTGAATATCACCCAAAATCCTGTTGCCGGCAGCGAAATTTTCGGAACGGAAAATACAGTTATCATTCAGGTTTCCGACAATAACGGAAACCTTTCTGAAATCAGTTTTAATGCTGCGGCAAATGATACGATTATGCCGGAAATTTCATGCTCGACCAATTTTTCAATACAAATAGAAAAAGAAGAAACTTTTTACGAAATTCCGAATGATACATTAAATTATGTCAGTGTAAACGACAATTGTGGTATTGTCAGTATTTACAATGATTTTAATATGACGGATGATTTAACCGGCGCTCAAATTCCGGTCGGGAATAACCTAATTTCGTGGTATGTGGAAGATGAGTTCGGAAACATTGCTTCCAACCAGCTGAGTGCAACGGTTTACAACCAGTGGGATTATTATAAACTTGAGGAAAATTATGAACTAAATCATCAAAATGGATTTGCAATAAATACTGAAGGTGGTAGACATACGGCAATTACAGAAAATTGGTCAACAGTCGGTTTGAGTAGAGATAATGATTTAGGTGGACATGCCGGGGCAGCCTATATTTTTCATAATGCAAACAGCGATTGGCTGCCTCATGTTAAGCTCACAGCGTCTGACGGTCAGCCTTCTGATCATTTCGGTTTCGCAGTAGCAATGAATGATAATTTTGCGTTTATTGCCGCACCTTTTAATGATGCATCCGGAAATAACACAGGAGCGGTTTATGTTTTTCAAAATACGGATAATACGTGGTCGCAAACCGAAATTGTAAAGCCTGAAAACCCGCTAGCCGACTCAAAATTTGGCAGTTCCGTCGATGTATGGGGCGATGTGTTAATTGTGGGCGCAAAAGGACAAAACAAAGCTTATATTTTTGAATATTCATCGGGACATTGGCAACAAACTGCTGTTTTATCCAGCCAAAACCATGATTTTTTTGCCGATTTCGGATATGCAACGGCAATTTACGGAAACACAGCAGTGGTAGGAGCTTATATTGATTATTCACATGGCAGTTTTGCAGGTTCGGCATTTGTGTTTGAAAAAGAAAACGATGTGTGGCAGGAAAAAGCAAAACTTATTTCGTCGAACATTGCTGCCGATAACGAATTTGGCGGCTCGGTAGATGTATTTGAAAATGAGATTATTATAGGCGCAAAAAAGAATAGCGAAAACGGCCATTATGCCGGCATGGCTTATGTATATGTAAAGCCCGAAACCGGCTGGACAGATACCACCGAAACAGCCATTTTGCAGCCTTCCGACCCTGTCGCTGATGATCTGTTTGCCTGCGAAGTGGGCATATATGACGGGCGAGTGGCTATCGGCTCAGAACTATCGGATCCTAACGGCATGTCGTCCGGTTCCATCTACATTTTTGATAAACCGCTCGCTGGTTGGAAAACCATGACCGAAACCCAAAAATTAACCCCCGAAAATAATGGCTATGGCAGCTATTTCGGCAATTCGGTTAATATATGTCAGAATTTTATCCTTGCATCAGCACCGGGAGCGATTTCAAATCAGGGGACTAACGGGGCGCTATTTGTTTTCAGCATGATTAAACCCCTGTATGCTGAGCAGCCGGAAGATGCAGAAAATATTTGCGTGGGAACGAATACCGTATTTCATACAAATGCGGAACATTACGACACCATCAGTTGGGAAATTAGCTACGATAACGGACAAACTTTCAGTCCGGTTGAAGAAGGCAGTTTGTTCACCGGCTATGATACACCCACATTAAGTTTTACTGCATCGGAAAGTATAGACAGCACCCTGTTTCGTTGCAAAATTGAAAATTACGTGCATACGGTTTACAGCGATACCATTATTTTTTCCTTAGATACCGAAGCTCCTGTAATTGAAAGCTTAGAGGCACAAGTTTTGACTGCTGATGAAAATTGCTCTGCGGTTTTGCCGGATTACTTAAGTCAAATTACCATACTCGATAATTGCGACCAAAATATTAATGCGGAACAAATCCCCGTAGCTGGCACAATCCTGCCTTCGGGCACATACACGGTAACGATAAGTGCTTACGATTCGCAAGAAAATTATTCCGAAATGCTTTTTGAATTAATTGTTGAAGACCAAACTGCCCCGAACATTTCCTCCACGCACAACGACCTGCAAGTTGGTGCTGATGCTAATTGTGAAGCATTTTTAGTCGATTATACAGGCGAAGTAACAGCAACAGACAACTGTACAGAAGTTGGAAACTTGACAATTACCCAAACACCCGCAGCCGGAACAAGCATTTACGGAGCCACAAATTCAGTTACTTTACAAGTAGAAGACGAAGCCGCTAATTTTACGGAAGTAACTTTTAATGTAGAAGTTATGGACAATACAAACCCTGTAATTAGTTCAACTCATGAAAATCAGACACTTTCGGCAAATGACACCTGTGGTGCCGGGTTGCCAGATTACACAACAAACGTTGAGGCCACTGATAATTGCACGGCACCAGAAAATCTGCTCATTACGCAAACACCCGCTGCCGGGACAACCGTTTATGGGGCTGCCAATCAGGTGCTTTTGAGTGTGGAAGATGTAGCCGGCAATTCAGCCGAAATTACCTTCAATGTGATCGTGGAAGATGTTGATAACCCAACAATTGCATGCTTGGGTGACCAGGAAGTTATTGCCGCTGAAAACCAAACCTACACAGTTCAAGGCACTGAATTTGATCCGGTATCAACCCATGATAACTGCGAGGTGACTAACATAGAGAATAGTTATAATAGCGCAGCTACATTAGACAGTGCACAATTGCCAATCGGAAAAACAACAATTACTTGGACAGTTTCTGATAATGCGGGAAATGATAATACGTGTAGTTTTAATGTTTATGTAGAGAACTATATTGAAATTGATTGTTTTTCAGAAAATTGTATAAGCATTTATCCTAATCCTTTTTCCGATGAATTAATAATTGATGCAGAAGGATATAATGATAAAATAGGGTTTGAAATATTTAATGCCATAGGAGATGTCGTACTCATCGGTCAGGGCAATCGCGTTTAAAAAAAATATGCAAGAATAATAAAAAACAATTGACT
>CAYPSX010000114.1:8122-12859 GCA_964413185.1 uncultured Bacteroidales bacterium | reverse complement strand
TTTTCCACGCACCGACTGTCTATTTTAATGGAGAAGCACATGGCGTTTTATTCCCAATGATTGAAGCCTTTTTCGAGTCGAAATTGACCATGATATTATTTTTTCTGTCCAGTGTTTTATTGGGAATTATACCGGTTATGCTCGTTCTTTTCCTTGGTGTGAAATTGGTTTTCAACTTCAAAACCAATAATAAGGCTATCGGTTTTTCATCATTGGGCATTTGGTTAATTGCGCTGGCAGTAGTCATCACCATAGGTATATCGCTGGGTTCGCGTTATACGTATCCGGCAGATGTTGAAAAAAACCATGAACTTAAAACACAAGGCGCACAAGCGTTGTACATTGAACTATCCGATTTTGAACCAAATATGGAAAATACCATGGGTGATATTTATTACGGAATTGATGAAAATACAGGAACAAGCTATCTTTACCATCGGCCTGATTTTGATGTAAGAGCAAGCAAAAGTGATAAGTTCGAATTACGCATTGTACGTGAAGCCAGAGGACGCAACCGGCACGATGCAATAAAGGTTGCTGAATCGATTCGCTTCAATTTTGAGCTTACAGATTCCACGCTCAAGTTGGATCCGTGGTATGAGGCCGGGTTGCAAAATATTGGACGCATAGATGATTTAGATGTAACGCTTTACGTGCCGGAAGGAAAAAAAGTATTTTTCAATGAAGAAATTTATCCCATTGTATACGATATCGACAATGTCAATTACATATCAGACTACGATATGATGGAAAAAATGTGGATAATGACGCCCAAAGGACTTACAGAATACAAAAATTCAGCATCAAAAGAATAAAAACCCCGCTGTGCATTTGTTTAGGGGTACATAAATAAATGGTTGTAGTAATTTTAATAAAAACTTAAAAATCTGAAAGCAAGAATCTTTGGTAAGCAAAAATATTTACCTATCTTTGCAGCCCTGAATTATAAATATTAACTACAAAACCGAAGCAAAATGTACGCGATTGTAGAAATTGCCGGTCAACAATTCAAAGTTGAAAAAGACCAAAAAATTTTTGTTCACCGTTTAGACGGTAACGAAGGTGATGCGGTTGAATTCGACAAAGTATTATTAGTTGACGAAGACGGCCAGGTTAAAGTTGGAACACCTGTAGTAGAAAGCGCAAAAGTTTCCGGCAAAATCCTTGAGCACCTAAAAGGCGACAAGGTGAAAATATTTAAAAAGAAGCGTCGTAAAGGTTACCAAAAGATGAATGGTCACCGTCAACAATTTACGAAGGTTCAAATTGAAAGTATTAACCAATAAAAACTTTTCTTCATGGCACACAAGAAAGGAATGGGTAGCACCCGGAACGGCCGCGAGAGCGAAAGTAAGCGGTTAGGGGTAAAAATTTACGGCGGACAAGTTGCCAAAGCAGGTAATATTTTAGTGCGCCAGCGTGGAACTAAGCACAACCCTGGAAATAATGTAGGTATCGGAAAAGATCATACATTGTTTGCATTGGTTGACGGAAAAGTAGAATTCAAAAAGAAGCGCAATGACAGATCATACGTTTCAGTGATTCCTGCTGAATAAGTTTCCTAAAAGATTTTCGTAAAAATCTCCTGTAAATTACCGTTTAAAAGGTAAATTTGCCGGAGATTTTTGTTTTATGTAACATTTTAACTCCAAAAAATATGCTATCAGTACAATTCATCAACGAAAACAAAGACAAAATAATTGAAGCATTGAAAGTCAAAAATTTCAAGGCAGAAACCATCATAAACGAAATTGTATCCATCGATGAGTTCCGACGCAATACACAGCAAAACGTGGATAACAATAAAGCCGAAATGAATACCATTTCAAAACAAATCGGCCAGCTATTTAAAGAAGGGAAAAGAACAGAAGCTGAGGTGGCCAAACGCAAAACTACCGACCTGAAAGAAGAAATTAAAGAGTACGAAACAAAACTCCGAGAGGTTGAAGCTCATTTACAGAAACTCTTGACCGAAGTACCCAATGTGCCGCATCCGAGCGTGCCCAAAGGAAATAGCGAGGAAGATAACGAAGAAGTAAAAACCGGTGGTAACGAAATAAAAATTGAAGGAAAACCCCTGCCACATTGGGAATTGGCAGAGCGTTACGATATTATCGACTTTAAACTGGGAAATAAAATTACCGGAGCCGGTTTTCCGGTTTACAAAGGTAAAGGATCGCGTTTGCAGCGTGCATTAATCAACTTTTTTCTTGATGAAGCCGAAAAAGCCGGCTTTAATGAAGTGTTGCCTCCATTTTTAGTCAACGAAGACTCGGGTTTTGGAACCGGGCAACTTCCCGACAAAGAAGGCCAGATGTACCATGTAACCGAAGATAATTTGTACCTGATACCAACAGCTGAAGTGCCGGTGACCAATATTTTTCGCGATGAAATTGTCAGTGCAGAAGACTTCCCTATCAAATACACGGCTTATACACCATGCTTTCGTCGCGAAGCAGGAAGCTATGGAAAAGATGTGCGCGGCTTGAACCGCTTGCACCAGTTCGACAAAGTTGAAATTGTATGCGTAGAACATCCGGATCGCAGTTACAAAATGCTCGATGAAATGGTCAGTTATGTCGAAGGTCTTGTACAAAAACTTGGGATGCAATACCGCATTTTGCGTCTTTGTGGTGGCGATTTGAGTTTTACATCAGCACTGACATTCGATTTTGAAGTATTTTCGGCTGCACAGGAAAAATGGCTCGAAGTGAGTTCAGTCTCTAATTTTGAATCGTACCAGGCCAACCGCATGAAACTACGATTCCGCGAAAAAGGCGAAAAAAGGCCCAGACCAGCTCATACATTGAATGGAAGTGCACTGGCATTGCCACGCATTTTGGCAGCTCTACTGGAAAATAACCAAACACCCGAAGGCATCAAAATTCCTGAAGTTTTGCAGGCATACACCAGATTTGATATGATTAAATAAATTCGTATGCCTGATTTCGCAACCCTGGAATAAACCCTGCCTGCTCAATGGTGTCAGTCAGTGTGTTTTTTTCAATTACCCGTTTCACCCCGGCCGATGAAACTACATTTTCTTCTATCATGATAGATCCCAGATCGTTGGCTCCGGCAAATAAGCATGCTTGTGCCACCTCTTTTCCAACAGTGAGTAAAGAAGCTTGCAAATTTGGGATATTGTCTAAAACGAGGCGGCTTATGGCAATTATTCGTAAATACTCTGCTGCCATAACCGGTTTAATTTCAGGATGCCTGTTTAGTAATTTTGTGCCTTCAGACATAAATGGCCACGGAATAAAAGTTACGAAACCGGGTGTGCTTTCAGGCTTTTCATCCTGCACTTCTCTTAATCGGACTAAATGAGCAATTCGCTCCTCGATTGTTTCAATGTGCCCGAACATCATGGTTGCCGAGGTTACAAGCCCCATTTGATGCGCTTCACGCATTACATCGAGCCATTGTTGTGTGTCGCATTTAGCCGGAGAAATTGTTTTTCTTACCCGATCGGCTAAAATTTCTGCCCCGGCACCCGGTAAACTGTCAAGTCCGGCATCAACAAGAGTTCTCAGGGTTTCTCCATAATTAAGACCGGCTTTTTTTGCCAAAAAATGTACTTCAGGCGGCCCCAGGGCATGTAGTTTTAGGTTCGGATATTTGTTTTTAAGGTTGCTGAAAAGATCTGTATAAAAATTAATTCCTAATTTTGGATGCATTCCACCTTGTAATAGCAATTGATTTCCACCGAGTTCAAAAAGTTTTTCAATTTTTTGGTCGTATTCGGCTAAAGTTGTGATATACTCGTTATCGCTGCCCGGCCTAACACAAAAATTGCAAAATTCGCACTGGCTAAAGCAACCGTTGGTAATGTTCACGTTGCGGTCGATAATCCAGCCGACATATTTTTCATTGGTTTTGGCCTTACGCACTTCATGCGCCATTGCCATCAGCTCTGCCAACTGAGCATTTTCATAAAGCAGTATAGCTTCACTTGCAGAAATGCGTTCACCGCCATCGGCTTTTGCATATATATCGTTGAGATTACTTTTTTGTTGCTGATTAATTCCCATTTGATTCCTCTGTTATGAATGACAAAAATAGTGATTACCAAATGATTTTTCTATGATTTTTGTACCTTTACCTATTCTCAAAAAATGTACACTATGGATAATATAATATTTAACCTGGTAAAAGAAAATCCGCAGCTTGTCAATACAGTATTTATTGTTGATAGTTTTGATAAACTTGGAAAAGATATTTTTTCCGATCGCGAAGTCGATTACATTCAACACCGTATAGCCCAAAACGCACGGTTAATTCCATTGAATTATTTTTATCACTGGAATTTTATTGTCATTTCCGGAAATGGTAATCACAGTACAGATGAGATGGAGTCCATCAGGCGTACTGGAGCCAAACTGGCTGATAAAGTCAGGGACAATGAGCTTGACTTTCTTACACTGGTCGATCATTCGGGTAAGAAAGAGCATACAACAGCTTTAATCGAAGGATTGCTCATGTCGCTATATAGCTTCGATAAATACAAAAAAAGCAATAGCCCAAATAAACCCCTGCGGCGCATAAATATTTACAACAAAGCCTTTAAAGATACCGATATTGAGGAGATTGAAAATATAATGCAAGCCGTTGCCATGACCCGCGATATGGTCAATGAACCCGCATCAACACTTACGGCAACCCGCTTTGCCGATGAAATAACCCGCATGGCCCACGTTTCAGGACTTAACGTAGAGCTCTACCGGAAAAAAGATT
>CAYPSX010000114.1:6218-8112 GCA_964413185.1 uncultured Bacteroidales bacterium | reverse complement strand
TTGGAAAAAATGAATATGGGCGGAATTTTGGCCGTCAACCAGGGCAGCCAGGAGCCCCCGGTACTAATTAAGCTGGAGTGGAAACACCCCAAAGCAAAAAACAAAAAACCCTATGCTTTTATAGGAAAGGGTGTAGTTTACGATTCTGGCGGGCTGAGCATAAAGCCAACCCAAAAAAGTATGGACTACATGAAATCAGATATGGCCGGCGGAGCAGCTGTGGCCGGACTTATGTATACTATTGCGCGGTGCAAAATGCCGGTACATGCCATAGCACTTATACCTGCCACCGATAATCGCGTTAGTTCAAAATCTTATGCACCCGGCGACATCATTACCATGCACAACGGGAAAACTGTTGAGGTGATGAATACCGATGCCGAAGGCCGGATGATTCTTGCCGATGCACTCAGTTATGTTGACAAATTTGAGCCCGAAGTGGTTCTTTCAATTGCCACACTTACCGGGTCAGCCTCAAGAGCTGTGGGCCCTCATGGAATTGTTGCCATGGGAAATGCAAAAGATAAGTATTTCGATACGCTCGAAAAATCGGGTTACAATACATACGAACGCATTGTTCGTTTTCCGTTTTGGAATGAATACGGAGAAATGTTGAAATCCGATGTTGCCGATTTAAAAAATGTTGGAGGCGAAAGTGCAGGAGCCATTACAGCAGGAAAGTTCCTCGAACAATTTTCCAACCACCCATTTATGCACCTCGATATTGCCGGACTGGCATATACACATAAGGCACGACATTATTACAAGTTCGGGTCAACCGGGGTAGGCGTAAGGCTTTTGTTTGATTTTGTTAAATCGCTCGTTAAATAAATCAAAACATTATATACGGATGAAAAAAGACGGAAGAATAAAAATAGGAATATCGCAGGGAGATATTAATGGAATAAGTTACGAAATAATTATCAAGGCACTACACGACCAAAGGATTAACGATATTTGTACACCCATACTTTATGGTTCTCCCAAAGTTGCAGCATACCACAGAAAAGCTCTTGATATTGAAAATTTTAGCTTTAATGCAATTCGAAAAGCCGATGATGCAAACCACAAACGCGCCAATTTAATAAATGTACTGGATGATAATGTGCGCGTAGAGCTTGGAAAATCCACAAAAATGGCTGGGGAGTGCTCCTTAGTCGCCTTGGAAAGTATGGTCGCAGACATGATAGCAGGAGTTTTAGATGCTATTGTTACAGCGCCTATTTGCAAAAATAATGTTCAGGAAGCGGGCTTTAATTACCCGGGCCATACAGAATATTTGCAAACTCAATTTAATAGTGATGACGTTGTGATGCTCATGGTACATAACGATCTCAGGATAGGTGTTGCCACCGGACATGTTGCACTTAAAGATGTTTCCGCTGCACTAACTAAAGAATTTCTTTACGAAAAAATTCGAATCATTGGCGAAAGCCTTATCAAAGATTTTGGCCTTTCAAAAGGAAAAATTGCTGTACTTGGCCTCAATCCACACGCAGGCGATGCCGGAGTTATTGGCAACGAAGATGAAGAAATAATAAAACCTGCCATAGAAAAAGCAAGAGATAAGGGTATTATGGCAGTAGGGCCCTTTCCGGCCGATGGCTTTTTTGGTTCAGGCGCACACACACAATATGATGCGGTATTAGCCATGTACCACGATCAGGGATTAATTCCCTTTAAAGTACTCTCACAGGGAGAAGGAGTGAACTATACAGCCGGGTTAGCCGTAGTAAGAACTTCTCCAGGCCACGGAACCGCTTTTGATATTGTTGGCAAAGACCTGGGAAATCCCGCATCAATGCGCAATGCGATTTATTTAGCCGCTGATATTTCAAAAAACCGACAAAATTATGAAGAAATCTCGGCCGACCCCCTCCAAAAGCAACGCTTT
>CAYPSX010000114.1:0-6208 GCA_964413185.1 uncultured Bacteroidales bacterium | reverse complement strand
ACCTCAAAACAATTCGGGGGCTGGCGTTCTATGAGCAGAGCGAAACACCCGGACTGGGGGCTGAGATCACCGAACCCTGGTTCGAACAACAGTTCAACAATAAAACAATCTCAGAGAAGGATGGGGGCTCGGATCAACTCGAACCTGAAGAACCAACTGATTAACAGGTCAAAAAAATGCATGCATAAGAAAAAAATATTTGATACCGGACTAAAAAAAATGGCATTTATCAAAAAAATACCGTTAATTGCATCAAAAAACTACCGTCATGGATTATAACTGGACCCATAAAAACATTTTAATTGCCGAAGATATTGATGTTAACTACCGTTTCCTTGAAAAAATACTTCAAGATACAGGCGCCACAATTCACAGGGTTATGAATGGGAAAGAGGCTGTTGATTTTTGTACCGAAAACGACAACGTAGATTTGGTTTTAATGGATATTCAAATGCCCGGAATGGATGGGTTTGATGCCTCTACTGCCATAAAGAAAACCAGACCGGATTTGCCTATTATCGCACAAACTGCTCATGCAATCGAAGGTGGACGGGAAAAAGGCCTGCATTCCGGATGCGATGAGTATATCGTAAAGCCAATCAACATCAATAAAATGTATGCAACAATTGACAAGTATTTAAAGTAATATCAGGTTTTTCCAAAAATACCAAAAACATCCATGATATACCGTACGAAAACGGGCATGTTCATGGATTTTTTGTATATGTCAATACCCGATTGAAAATTTTAAGTATTTTGATCAACCAATTTTAATAATCAACAATGAGAATTATGAAATCATTATCATTTATTTGTGTGTCTGCTTTTTTGATTGTCAACTTTTCTCTTTTTGCCCAGGACAAAGAAAAAGAAGCAGATTATAGTTTTGAGATATTAAAAGAACTGCCACATACAATGGCAAGAGATCAAGGTAATGCCGGGACTTGCTGGAGCTATGCCACAGCTTCTTTTCTCGAATCTGAGATAATGCGCATGGGACACGATTCGGTAGATTTGAGCGAATTATATTTTGCTTACTATGCTTATCTGGCTAAAGCAAAAAAATTTATTATGCGGCACGGCACCCACAATTTTTCGCAAGGTGGTCAGGCACATGATGTAATGAACGTGATAAAACAGCATGGTTTGGTGCCGGAGAACGCTTATCCGGGTAAAATGTATAAAGGAGAAGGTCACAATCACAGTGAAGTAGTTGCCATGCTAAAAGGTATGCTTACGTCACTGTCAAAAATTAGAAATAAAATGCCGCTTTGGGAAGATGCAGTAAGGGCTGTTTTAGAAGTCTATTTTGGCGAAACACCTGAAAAATTTGAGTGGAAGGGAGAAACCATCACACCAAAAGAATTTCAAAAAATGCTGAATGTTGATCCGGAAAATTATGTGGAGATTACCTCATATCAGTTTTATCCGCTTCACGAACAAGTAAATCTGGATGTGCCGGATAATTGGAGTTCAGATTTATATTACAACGTTACCATGGAAGAATTGATGCAGGTGATTGACCACTCCATTGCAAATGGTTATACAGTTTGTTGGGATGGCGATGTTAGTGAAGAGGGCTTTAACCACAAGCTTGGTTTTGCTGTATTGCCAACAGATGAGGCACTGAAAGAAAAATCTTTTGTTTACGAAATTGCCCCTCAGAAAGAAGTTACTACTGAGCTGAGAGAAAGTACCTTCATGTCGCAAAAATCTACAGATGACCACCTGATGCATTTGATCGGGAAATCTAAAGATGCGAAGGGGAATATATATTATATCATTAAAAACTCGTGGAATACCGACTCAAACGAATTTATGGGCAAGCTGCACATGTCGGCACCCTACGTAAAAGAGAAAACCATCGCGATTATGGTGCATAAAGATGCTGTACCTAAAAAAATCAGGAAAAAATTGGGATTTTAGTTTTCGGTAACAGGAAAACTTTTATAATCGAACTTTTTAAATAGTGCTTGCACGAAAAGTCCAATTTCTGCGTTACGCCCTTTCTGAAAACAGTCATTTACACAAGTAAACTCCTTGATTTTCAGAAAGGGCAAGCCTTGAACTTGAACTTTTCGCATCAAGCACTTGAAAAAACGGGTAGTTTAATTGCTGCCACTAAATACAATTAAAGCTCCGGTATGGAGCTTTTTTTAAGATCATTAGCGCCAGGTTAGTCCGCCAAATACCACATCTGTATGAATGGTCAAATAGTTGGCGTTCGGAGAGAAGTCTTCTGATTGTGCATAATATTCTCCAATACCTCCGTTGTTGGGGCCGTTCCCATCGGTGCCGCCAAAAGCTATGCTGCTTTTAATTTTGTAGGGGATGCTGTCGGGCAAATACACTGTGGCATGACCGAAAACAACTTCAATTTTAACCCTTGGCAAAGAATCGTTGAGGGTAGCTCCGCTTAGGTCGATGGTAGATTCCCCGAAAACTATTGTGTATTCGTTTTGCTCCGAAATATGATGGGCAAAATTTCGGTGGCTGAACCAAACTTTAGAAATACTTTCCTCATCATTCTTATCAAGCTGAACTATTAAGAAGTGAACTCCGATAAGTACGATAAATACGCCTAATGAATACCGGGGCATGGGTATCTCTATTTTTGCAACAGATTTTATCAGGTAGCCCACACCCAACAGGATTAAAAACAGGGCGATGAAAAGGGTAAAACTCATGGCTAAAGGTTTTATATTAAACACTTTTGACAATAATAAACTGCTCCCGACAAACAAAAGTTAATTTTTTGTTTACCGCAGAGCGTTATAATGCACTAATATAAGAAATATTCGGTTTAGGTAGTTAATTATTCTCCGTTCACTTTAAGCGGATTGGCAACTTTTTGTTTAGTAAGTGCTATGCGCAGCACATCTTCAATAGTGTCCACAAAATGAAATTTTACTCCTTTTACGTACTGGTCTTTTATTTCTTCCAGATCTTTTTTGTTATTTTCCGATAAGATAATTTCTTTGAGGCCGGCACGTTTGGCAGCCAGAATTTTTTCCTTGATACCGCCTACGGGAAGAACTTTTCCACGCAATGTGATTTCGCCAGTCATGGCTAAACCTTTACGCACTTTGCGCTGAGTGTATGAAGAAGCCAATGAAACCACCATAGTGATGCCGGCAGAAGGGCCGTCTTTTGGAATGGCTCCTTCGGGAATGTGGATGTGTACGTTCCATTTATCAAATATGTCGGGATCAACATCAATAGCACCGGCATGCGAGCGTAAATATTCCAAAGCAATTTTGGCCGATTCTTTCATTACATCGCCCAGGTTTCCGGTAATGGTAAACGTTCCTTTACCTTTACTCAGGCTCGATTCTATGAAAAGAATTTGTCCGCCCGCAGCAGTCCAGGCCAGGCCTGTTACTACTCCGGCCTGCTCATTGCCCTGATATTCGGTTTTGAAAAAGTCAGGTGCGCCCAAATAGTTTTTTACATCGCCGGGCTGAATGGTTATGTTGTATTCTTGCTTTGTGGCGATTCGCCGGGCAATGCGGCGCATTACCTGGGCAATTTTTTTGTTTAGTGTGCGTACACCTGATTCGCGTGTGTAGTTTTCTATAATTTGCGCCAGTACGTCATCGGTAAATTTTACCTGGCTGGATTTTAGTCCGTGGTTTTTTAATTGCTGAGGTATGAGGTGGCGCTTGGCAATTTCGGTTTTTTCTTCCAGCAGGTACCCGCTCACTTCAATCATTTCCATGCGGTCGCGCAATGCGGGATGAATTTGGCCAATGGTGTTGGCCGTAGCGATAAAAAGCACCTTTGAAAGGTCGTAGTCGAGCTCCAAAAAGTTGTCGTGGAATGTGTTGTTCTGTTCCGGGTCAAGCACTTCAAGCAGGGCCGATTCGGGGTCGCCATGCACATCGCGGCCTATTTTGTCGATTTCATCGAGAATAAATACCGGGTTCGATGCTTTTGCCTTGCGCATATTTTGCAAAATGCGACCCGGCATGGCACCAATGTAAGTTTTTCTGTGCCCGCGAATTTCCGATTCGTCGTGCAGGCCACCTAACGACATCCTGACATATTTTCTGTCGAGGGCTTTAGCAATGGATTTTCCCAATGAAGTTTTACCTACGCCGGGAGGGCCGTAAAGGCATAAAATGGGCGATTTCAGGTCGCCTTTGAGTTTGAGCACAGCCAAATGTTCAATAATGCGCTCTTTAACTTTTTCCAGTCCGTAGTGATCTTCATCAAGAACATCTTGCGCTCTCAGCAGGTCAAAGTTATCTTTTGTAGCATGTTCCCAGGGCAAATCGAGCATTACGTTCAGGTAGTTCAACTGTACCGAATATTCCGGTGTGGCCGGATTTATTCTGCGCAGCTTTTTCAACTCTTTGTTGAATGCATCTTTGATTTCTTTGGGCCATTTCTTGTTTTTCGATTCTTTTTTAAGTTCTTCAGCTTCCTGCTGGGCCGGATCTCCGCCTAACTCATCCTGGATCGTCTTCATTTGTTGATTCAGCAAATATTCTTTTTGCTGTTTATCCAGCTCTGTTCGCACCTTCGACTCGATATCAGATTTTAGCTTGACCATTTGTATTTCCTGCGTAAGGTGCTCCAATACTTTTAGTGACCGTTTGTATAGCGAATCGTTTTCCAGAAGTTTTTGTTTTTCCTCAGTTTTTAAATTGCTGTTTGAGGTGATATAATTGACAAGAAAATCGGGTCTTTCTATATTTTTTATGGCAAATGCAGCTTCTTGCGGCATTTCTTCGGAGAGTTCAACAATTTTTAAGGCCTGATCTTTAATGCTGCTGACTACGGCATTTAGTTCTTTTGTTTCGATTTCGGGGCCTTCCAGAACTTTTACTCTTCCGGTGAGGTAAGGCTCGGTGTCAACAATATGTTGCAGGCCAATCCTTTTGCGCCCCTGAATGATAACCGAGGTAGTATCATCGGGCATGTTGAGGACTTTTATTACCTGGGCAATGGTGCCTGTTGAATTTAAATCGTCGTATGTTGGATCTTCAACACTCATATCGCGCTGCGCAAAAGTTCCCAGCAATCGGTCGCCTTTGTAAACATCGCGTATAAGCTTGCTGGATTTTTCCCGCCCAATGGTAATGGGCATTACAACGCCCGGAAACAGGACTGTGTTTCTTAACGGTAATATGGGAAGGGGATTATTTTCGTCAAAATGTAATTCGCTTTCTTCATCTGCTGATATAATGGGCACAAAATCAGGTGCATCATCTCCTTGTTGCGAAAAAAATAGTTTGTTTGTTGGTTTCATATTTCTTATTTCGTGCTTTCTACTTATCAAGATTAAAAATACTGGCAATCACTCGTATGCATTAGAACAACTTTTTAGGGCAGGTGTTTAGCCAACTATAAGTTGTAATGCATTAAAGGTTGAACAATAGCGGTGCCAATTAATGGAACTTGCGATATTTGGCTGTTTCATGGTAAATATGTGTCAAAATGTCTATTTCAACCTGATCCAGGGTTTTATTGCGGCGTTCAAAAACGCGTTCTATCACTTCAAAGGCTTTTTTTAGTTTGAATTCGGTAAAACCACCGGCTCCGCCCCATGCAAATGATGGAATGAGGGTGCGCGGAAAACCGGAACCAAAAATATTGGCGCTTACGCCAACTATTGTGCCGGTGTTGAACATAGTGTTGATGCCGCATTTGGAATGGTCGCCCATAATCAGGCCACAAAACTGTAGGCCTGTATCGATGAAATGTTCATCGTGATAATTCCATACGCGAACCGGGGCATAATTATTTTTGAGGTTAGAATTGTTCGTGTCGGCGCCCAGATTGCACCATTCGCCGATTACAGAATTCCCAAGAAATCCATCGTGGGCTTTATTGCTGTGTGCCTGGAATACAGAATTGTTTATTTCACCCCCTACTTTACAAACAGGTCCGAGTGTAGTGGGGCCGTAAATTTTGGCACCCATTTTCAACACACTGCCTTCGCACATGGCAAACGGGCCGCGAATTACGCTGTTTTCCATTATTTCGGCATCTTTGCCAATGTATACCGGCCCGCGGTCAGCGTTAATGGTTGCAAATTTTACTGTGGCCCCATTTTCGATAAATACATTTTCTATGCCTGCAATTCTGTTGGTGGAATCGGGGGTTTCGCTTTTTCTACCGTGGGTTATTAATTCAAAATCGTTGCGGATTTCTTCGCCGTTCCAGGAAAAAATGTGCCAGGGATACTTTACTTCTTTGTACT
>CAYPSX010000113.1:0-12910 GCA_964413185.1 uncultured Bacteroidales bacterium | reverse complement strand
AAACACTTCGCACACAGTAAAAAAACAATAAACCCGAAAGGAGGTTTTGAACAGCCTCCTATTTCAAAATCACCAAAACAGCTCCGGCAATCATCACAGCCGTTGCCAGGGCTTTATAAGGAACATGCTTCTCTTTGAAAATTGTACCGCCAATTACTGCTGCAAAAAACACGGATGTGCGTTTCACCGACAACGCCAATGCGACAGCACCGGTTTTAATCGCCCAAATATGTGAATACCTGTAAGCGATAGTCAATACGGCGATAACCAAAACCCATTTCCACACAGGTTTAGCCGAATGTACAAGGTCAGTTGTCCTGATTTTGGAAAAAAGCACGAACACGAGAAAGAAAAACGCCATAAACAAGTGCTGAAGCGGCAAATACGTCTCCGGCTGCACGCGATAGCTTGCCAGAAGCCATTTATCAATTAACGAAGTAATGGTAAAAATAAAAACAGCGCCGGCAATAAACAAATAGGCCCGGTTGCGAAAACCGAAATAAAAAGGTTTCAACAAATTGGCGGGTTGCCCAACCTGCAACATGTACGTTCCAACAAGCAATAAAACAAGCCCGGCCATCTCAGCACCGGCGAGCGAATCACCCAACATTAACCAGGCAAAAACCGCCACCAAACCCGGCGTTAAAACCAATAAAGGCAAGGCACTACTCAACTCCAGCCGTTTAATTCCGTTCATGACCAGCAAAAAAGATACCGCGCCCATAAAAGATTTGAACGCCACAACACCCAGCGTAGCATTAGAAACCGGGCTAAAATCAGCATACATAAAAAACGGCACAGACAAAACCAAATTGGCAACAGCCAACAAAAAAGAAAATATAAGGGCATTGCATTTAAACAACGTCTTCTTTTCAAGAATGGCTGCTGTAGCCGATAGTAATGCTGATGTTGTTGCGAATAAAAACCACATGTCACAAATAGTATTGAAAACAAAATTAACGAAGTTTCCCTAATCCCAAAATTGTCTATGGAATCACCTAATTATCAATTAACTTCCTTGAGCTACCCTTCGGTTTACCCGGGAATAAAATTTTAATCACTGAAATAACGAACTTCGCTGAGCCTAATCACAAAATAATAAAGCTTCTTGGAAAGTTGAAAAATTATTAAGAACTTGAATCAAAAAGTAAAACAATGAAGCTCAGCGTACTGTTAGTTTTTATAATATTAAGCATTAACATTTGTGCACAAAACACCGACAGTTTAAAAGCACACCTGAACACAGTGTCTAATGATTCTATTCGTTTAGACATACTGAATAAAATTGCGCGCAAGTACGTTTTCACCAATCAGGACAGTTCCAGGAAATACGCCCAAAAGGGTCTTGAGCTGGCCGTAAAACAAAATAAACACCAGTTACAAGCCAAGTTCTTGAACTATATTGGAATTTGTTATGAAATACAGGGCTATTACAAAAAAGGGTTGCAACATTATTTTGATGCATTACGAATTAATGACAGCCTGAACAATAAAAAAGAGATGGCCAAAAACCTAAACAATATTGCTCTTGTTTATGATTATTTAAATGACTTTGAAAAATCTTTAGAATACCATAATAATACGCTCAAAATAAAAAAGAAACTAAACAATCCTGTTTCATTAGCCACAACATACATCAATATTGCCATCATTAATATTAATCACAAAAAAGCTTATAAACAAGGCATTGAGCTACTTGAAAAAGCGCTCGTCATATTTAAAAAAGCAGGCATACCGAATGGCATTGCTGCCTGTCATAATAACCTGGGCATGGCATATTCATACATGAAAAATTACAACAAGGCATTATCTCATTATAAAAAAGCGCTTAGAATCAAAAAAGCCATTAAAAACACAGAAGGCCGGGTAGTAGCATTAAGAAACATAGCTGAAATATATAAAGCTAAAGGCAACACCCAAATTGCAAAGAGCAAACTAAAAAAAAGCATTGAACTGGCTAAATCAAACAATCTCAAAAAAGATATCGTAACAGCCCATTATTTACTTTTTGAAATTTACAGAGCAGAGAAAAATTTCGAACTTGCACTTAAGAACTACGGGGTTGCAGATAGCCTAAATGACACACTGCTTTTTGAAGAAAACAAAAAGCACATAGCTGAAATTGAAGCCAAATATCAAAATGAAAAGAAAGCACAACAAATAAAAATCCTCAACAAAGAAAAAGCATTACAGCAAACCGAACTGAAGCAACAAAGAATAATTAACTACGCTACTGCAACCGGACTCCTCATGCTATTATTGTTATCTTTTTTGATATATAAGAGATATCGCGATAAAACAAAAGCCAATACTTTGCTCACTGAAAAAAACCATCAAATTAATCAGCAAAAAGAAGAAATAACAGCCCAGCGAGACGAAATTGAGTCTCAACGCGATGAAATAACAGCGCAAAGAGATAATTTGCACCAACAAAAGCAACAACTTGAAAAAGCAAACAATGAGCTTACGCAAAGCATTAGCTATGCCCGGTTTATTCAGAGTGCAGCGCTACCTACTAAAAAGGTTCTGGACTCAATTATTCCCAACCGTTTTATCCTTTTTATACCTCAAAATATTGTAGGTGGCGATTTTTACTGGGCAACGCAAAAAGAAGGAAAATCTATTCTGGCAGCAGCAGATTGCACCGGACACGGCGTGCCCGGAGGTTTTATGAGCATGCTTGGCATGTCGCTGCTCAATGAAATTATCAATAAAGAAGGTCACACTTCTCCGGAAATAATTCTTAATAAATTGCGGGATTACCTCATTAACGCATTGCATCAAAAATCGCAGGCAGGTAGTTTAAAAGATGGTATGGACATCAGTATTATTTCCATTGACCGCAATCAAAACAAATTAACCTGTGCCGGTGCCAACAATCCAATTTTCATGATCGTGCCGATTAATGGTAACAAAAATATTCCGGAGCGTGCAGTGAGCAATGAAAAAGATATGTTGCAGGAAATTCAGGTCGATAAAATGCCCATTTCCATTGGATATAAAATGAAAAAATTCACGCAAAAAGAATTTGACCTGAATACTATCAAAACTATTTATTTGTTGTCTGATGGATTTGCAGATCAATTTGGTGGCGATAAAAACAAAAAATTTATGCGCAAAAACCTCAAAGAACTGCTATTGAATATATCAGAGGAACCTTTTCACGAACAGTACAAAATATTGCAAGAAACTTTCACAGCGTGGAAAGGGAGCACCCCCCAATTCGATGATGTCATGATTATTGGACTCGAACCATAAAAAAAACAGGGGCAACAACCAATGCCCCTGCGGTATCCAAAAATAATTTAATACAACACCTATGTTTTTTAAAAGGATACCAATAATAGAAACAAAAATAACTATATAAAGTTCAGTATATATAAAATCAAAAAGGTTTAAAAAACAATAAATCGCTCCATCCAAATCCCTATCGAAAAAGAAAATTCAATTACCTATTCCACCGGGAAAATATTATATTTGCTAAAAGCAAAAAAAAGAAATTATGGGAAAAACAATTATTGAAAAAATTCTGGCTTCACACTCCGACCAGTCTGATGTGAAGCCCGGTGATATCGTTGATATTGAAATTGATGTAAAAGCAGCCCGGGATTTTGGCGGCGCCAATGTTGTAAAAAACATTCGCGACAATAACCTTTCTATTGTCGATCCGGCCACAACCTTTTTCACATTCGATACCAACCCAACCGGATCTGATCAAAAATACGCTGTAAACCAACATATTATTCGACAGTTTGCACGTGAATACGGTATTAAAGTGTACGATATCGACAATGGAATTGGTACGCACACCATGATTCACGAAGGACTGGTATATTCCGGACGCACTGCCGTTACAACAGATTCGCACGCCAACATTTTGGGTGCTGTTGGCGCATTCGGACAGGGAATGGGCGACAAAGACATTGCAGCAGCTTTTGCCAACGGAACAGTTTGGTTCAAAACACCGGCTTCGGTTAAGCTAACTTTTACAGGCGAAAGACCGGAAAATGTTTCTGCCAAAGATATCGTACTGAACCTGCTCGAAAAATTCGGCGCCAATAAACTTCTGGGATACTCCGTTGAGTTTTACGGAAAAGCTATAGACGAACTCAGCCTCGACGAGCGCATTACAATAGCCTCAATGGGAACAGAAATGGGCGCCATCACACTCCTTTTTCCGCCCAACCAGGAAATTCTGAATTACAGCGAAACGCGCTCAGGTAAAAAAATTGAGCCCGTATTGGCCGATGACGATGCGCAATACACTGAAGAACACACAATAGACATAAGCAAATTCAAACCCAAAGTTTCCATACCGGGCGCACCACACGACACCAAAGATATTTCAGCTCTTGAAAAAGTTAAAATAGACTCAGCCTTTTTAGGAAGCTGTACAAACGGTCGCATCGAAGACCTGCGAACAGCAGCAGCCATTCTCAAAGGCCGTCAGGTTGCACCGGGTGTTGTCTTGAAAATTGTACCCGCCACCAACGAAATTTGGCAACAGGCACTTGACGAAGGTATCATTCAAATTTTTAAAAATGCCGGTGCGCTCATTTCCAACGCAGGTTGCGCAGGTTGTGCCGCCGGACAGGTCGGACAAAACGGCCCGGGCGAAGTAACCATTAGTACAGGAAATCGCAACTTCCCCGGCAAACAAGGAAAAGGCGAAGTGTACCTGGCATCGCCGGCAGTTGTAGCAGCCACAGCAGTGGCCGGGTACATCACCACACCCGACAATATTCCCGACGAACCTTTGCTTTTCGACACCAATTACGCTCCAACAGGCCAAACAAAAACGCAAAAAGAAAAACAAGCAGAAGACAGGAAAACAGTTGTCGAGGGTCGCGCCTGGTTCATCGAAAAAGACAATATCGATACCGACATGATTTTCCACAACCGCTACCTTTCCATCACAGATTTAGATGAAATGGGGCAGTACACGTTCGACAACCTCGAAGGCTACGAAAAGTTTGCAAGCCAATCAGAACCCGGCGATATTGTTGTAACAGGCAAAAATTTCGGAAGCGGAAGCTCCCGCCAGCAAGCAGTAGATTGTTTCAAAGCCCTGGGCGTACAAGCCATCGTAGCCGAATCGTTTGGCGCTATTTATGAACGCAACGCCATTAATGCGGCTATGCCCATCATGCAATATGAAAACCTTGATGAACTGAAGCTTGAAACCGGCGATCGCATAAAAGTAAATTTCGAAACGGGTGAATTTGAAAATCTCACAAAAAACACCAAAACGCAGATAAAACCATTTAGCGATGTACAAATGGAAATATATCAGCGTGGCGGTCTTTTTTAGTAAAATTATTAAGTTGATAAAGGGGGTATTTTGCCCCCTTTTTATGAATACAAGAAACAGTTTTCACAAAAACACAATATTATGAGCAATCCAAAACAAACATTTGTTGAAAAAATATTGGGAGCACCGGTGGGCAGTATCGTTTTTAAAAAGCCTGATTTAGTGCTCACTCACGACAATAGCGCAAGCATAAAAGGTACTTTCGAGAAGATGGGCGGCGAAAAAGTAGCCAATTCAGACCAATTGCTAATGGTTCTTGACCACAATGCCCCGCCTACTAACGCCAAATTGGCTACACAATACCAAACCATCAGGGATTTTGCCAAAACGCAATCTGTTGCCAAATTTCATGATGTAGGCGATGGTATTTGCCACCAAATAATGGCCGACCATGCACAACCCAAAATGATTATCGTGGGCAGCGACAGCCATACTTGTACAGCCGGAGCTTTCAATGCGCTTGCAGCGGGAATCGACCGCACTGAAGCAGCAGGCATTTGGCGACGTGGCGAAACCTGGTTTCGCGTACCGGAAACCATCAAAATTACGCTTACCGGAGAAATGCCCGAAGGTGTTTACGCCAAAGACCTTTCGCTGCACATCATCGGAATGATTGGCTCCGCTGGAGCAAACTACATGAGCATTGAGTACCATGGCGAAGGCGTAAAAACTTTGGATGTTTCGGAACGCATGACCGTGGCCAACCTGGCATCGGAGATGGGTGCAAAAAATGCTGTGTTCCCGGCAGATGAAGTCCTCGCTCAATTTTATGGAAAAAATAAGGTTGATGGCATTTGGGCCGACGAAGGCGCCAGCTATACAAAAGAAATTGAAATCAATTTGTCGGAACTTTATCCACTGACAGCAGCGCCGCACAATGTTGACAATGTGAAAGCCATTGCAGAAGTAAAAGGAAAAAAAATTGACCAGGCGCTTATTGGTACATGTACCAACGGGCGGATAGAAGATTTGCGGATAGCTGCCGATATTCTCCGCGGCAAAAAGCTGCCCGAACACATGCAGTTGCTTATAGCTCCGGCATCCAAAAAAATATATTTACAAGCGATCAAAGAAGGCCTTATCGAAGACTTTATTGAAGCTGGGGCCAATGTACTGGGCTCCAGTTGCGGGCCATGCCTGGGAACAGGACAGGGAATTCCGGCCGATGATTATACCGTAATTTCTACGGCCAACCGCAATTTCAAAGGTCGCATGGGCAATAAAACCGCCGAAATTTACCTTGCATCGCCGGCAGCCGTTGCACTCAGCGCACTTAACGGAGAAATTACCGATCCGCGAAAAAATCCCGGAAATGAGAAATTCGGATACCCAAAAGAAGAAGGCAACACAATTGAAATACAACCGGGCGACAACCGCCGCGTTGCCGGTGTCTGGAACTACGCCGATGCCGACAACTTGAACACCGACCAAATGTTTGCCGGAAACCTTACCTACAACATCATGAGCTCCGACCCGGAAGCCATTATGCCCCATCTTTTTGAAGGATTTGACGAAAATTTTGCCAGTCACGTTCAAAATGGCGACATCGTAGTAGCCGGAGAAAACTTTGGTTGTGGAAGTTCACGCGAACATCCGGCTGTAGGCTTGGCTCATGCCGGCGTAAAAGCTGTAATTGTAAAATCCGTGAACCGCATTTTTTATCGTTCATGCATCAATCAGGGATTACTGCTCATTGTAAATAAAGATATTGTAAAACAATACAACCCGGGCGATAAAATTGAAGCCGACCTGCAAAAAGGGAAAGTTGTGGTAGGAGGAAAAGAATTTGACATTCCGCCACTTCCCGAAAAACTTATGGAAATTATTGAAAAGAAAGGGTTGGTTAACTGGATTAAAGCACAGGCGTAAAGAATAAAATACACCTAATAAAAAGCGAAGAATGTATACCCTTCGCTTTTTTTTATGTCTTTTGGCAAAGATTATAAACGAAATAAAACTCCGTACCCTTGCCCGGATCAGAGTCAACGCCCATCTCAAAACCGAGCTTATCGGCCAGACCTTTTGCAATGGTAAGCCCAACACCTGTTCCGCTGGAAAACCGGTCTTTGAAAACAGAAAATTTGTGAAACTTCTCGAAAATTTGGGGCAGGGCTTCCTGATCAATTCCCGGCCCGGTATCTTTCACAAAAATTGTCAGTTGATTTTCGTTTAATCTGCAGCCAACCGTTACCGAACCGGATTCTGTAAATTTCATTGCATTATCAACCACAAAAACCAACATTTTTCTCAAATAAAACGAATCGGTATTTAGAGAGATATCTCTTTCACAGTCAACCTTTATATCAATTTGTGCTGCTTTATCCGGATGCATCTCAGTACATTTCACCACAACGTTTGAAATTATGTTTTCCAGATTATTAATTTGTTTATGCAGACTCAACTGTTCGTGCTCAAGTTGTGCAAAAAGTATAATACTCTCAATTACATTCGTCAGTCGCAAACTGTTTGCAATTATGTCGGCAGTATATTGCTGCACTTTTTTATCGGAAAACTCCAGCGCCATCAATTCTGAATACCCGTTAATGGCATTGAGCGGGGTCCTGATTTCGTGTGAAATATTGGAAACAAAAGCTGTTTTAAGCCGGTCGCTCTCTTCGGCTTTTTCTTTGGCTCGCACCAAGTCAACTGTTTTTTGTTGCACCCGCCTGGAAAGCATTTTATTCCAAACCAAAAGCACCAATGCAGCAGCAACAGCGATCAACCCGAGCACAATCCAAAAGTCTGCTTTTCTGTAAAAGGGTAAATATTTTTGGTACGACCATTTATTGATTAGCTTGGCCATATCGTCATCGTCAATTGCTTCAATGGTATTGGAAACGATCTGAAACAACATCGGCTGACTTTTGTGTATCCCGATTGATAAAATTGTATTGGCCGGAATATCGCTTATCGAAACCAGATTTTTATATTTCTGTATAAAATAAGTGCTTGTAATTTTTTGCGTCATAAACACATCAGCCTCACGATTAACCAATGCCATAATGCTTTCACGATCATCGACATAATATTTAATTGGGTGTTTGCTAAAGTTTTCTTGAATATAATCTGTAATAAAATAATCTTCCACGGCAGCAATAACCAAATCTTTCCTGCTTTTCAGCTCTTCAAGGGTTTGGGGTGCATGATCATCGTCGCGCACCACCATTACATGCGGATCCATAACCACCGGATTGGTAAAAAACAAATATTCACGCCTTTCCGGTGTGGGAATTATCGGGTTAATTATATCTATTTCTCCTGTTTTGGCAGCTTCCAGATATTGGCTCCAATTCGGATAAAAAACCTGTTTAAAGCGCAGGCCTGTTGCACGCCCAATCATTTCACGCAAATCAGGAAACATACCGGTAATTTCTTTTTTATCTTCCAAATAAGCATAAGGAGGATAAAATGGATACATACCAATTATTACCTCATTACTGTCAATCCATGCCTGTTCCTCATCATCAGGCACATAATGACTTTGGGGCTTAGTGCAGGCAAAAAAAGACAGAGCGGCTATCAATAAAAGCAAAACAAATCTGGTCATGATTACGTTGGTTTGTTTCCTAAAATACAAAAAAATAACGATGCATTCACAGACCCGAAAGAATATCTTCTGTCATTTATTTTGGCACAAAAAGTTACAAAAACGCTCAATAAAAAAATAAAATACTGTAATTCAAGCCATTTAGCAGAGCAAATTAAAAATTTTGGCCGAAAACACAATCCGGATTTGGGTAAATAAAAACAAATGACTATATTAACCTATCTAAATTTATTAATAATAATTATAAACAAGCTATAAGAACATTTAAAAAACATTGATAAAGAAACAAAAGGAACAAATTTTTTGTTAATAGTAATAAAACCAAAAATAAAGAAATATGCTGTTTGATATTGACCTGATAAAAGACGTTTATGCTTCATACGAGGCTAAACTTCAAAAAACAAAAAAAGAACTCAACCGCCCTTTATCACTGGCCGAGAAAATTCTTTACACACATTTGCACGAAAGCCAGAAATTAAAAAACTTTAAGCGGGGCGTTGATTATGTAAACTTTGCCCCCGACCGGGTAGCCATGCAAGATGCCACGGCGCAAATGGCCTTGTTGCAGTTCATGAATGCGGGCCGCGATAAAGTTGCCGTACCCTCTACGGTGCATTGCGACCATTTAATTCAGGCACAGGTTGGGGCACAAAAAGATTTGTCAACAGCATGGAATCAAAACAGCGAAGTTTTTGAATTTCTTAAATCCGTATCGCAAAAGTACGGCATTGGCTTTTGGGAACCCGGAGCAGGCATTATCCATCAGGTAGTGCTCGAAAATTATGCATTCCCGGGCGCAATGATGATCGGAACCGATTCACATACAGTAAATGCCGGAGGGCTGGGCATGGTAGCTATTGGCGTTGGTGGTGCCGATGCAGTAGATGTTATGGCCGGCATGCCCTGGGAATTGAAAATGCCAAAACTAATTGGCATAAAACTCACCGGCAAACTTAGCGGTTGGGCATCATCAAAAGATGTAATTCTCAAAGTGGCCGATATTCTTACCGCAAAAGGCGGAACAGGAGCTATTCTCGAATATTTTGGCGAAGGGGCTGATTCTATCAGTTGCACCGGAAAAGGAACAATTTGCAATATGGGCGCTGAAATTGGCGCTACAACCTCCCTGTTTGGTTACGACAACCGTATGAGCGATTATCTTAAAAAAACAGGTCGCCAGGAGGTTGCCAACCTGGCAAACGAGCATAAACAAGCACTCACAGGCGATGCCGAAGTATACGCAAATCCTGAAAAATATTTCGATCAGGTTATTGAAATTAATCTTTCAGAAATTGAGCCACTGGTAAACGGGCCGTTTACACCGGATCTGGCCCACCCGATAAGTCAACTTGGCAAAGATGCAAAAGAAAATAACTACCCGCTAAACATTGAGGTCGGCCTCATAGGATCCTGCACAAACTCATCGTACGAAGATCTCAGTCGGGCGGCATCACTGGCAAAACAAGCCAAAGATAAAAAGTTAAAAGTTAAAACCGAGTTCATGGTTACACCGGGCTCGGAAATGATTCGCTACACCACCGAACGCGATGGAATTTTACAATATTTTGAAGATATTGGCGGCGTAGTGCTTGCCAATGCCTGCGGCCCCTGTATCGGTCAGTGGAAAAGGCACAGCGATGATCCGGAACGAAAAAACACTATACTTACCTCGTTCAACCGGAACTTTGCCAAGCGGAACGATGGCAATCCCAACACACACGGCTTTGTAGCATCGCCCGAACTGGTCACAGCACTCACAATTGGCGGCTCGCTTACCTACAACCCACTAAAAGATTCGCTCATTAATGAAGATGGCGAAGAAGTATACCTTGATCCGCCTCAAGGCGAAGAGTTCCCGCCACAGGGATTTGACCTGAAAGAAATGGGGTTTATCCCACCTGCAAAAAGTGCAGATAAGATTGAAATTGAGGTAAAACCCGACTCCAACAGGCTTCAAATTTTAACACCCTTCCCTGCAAATGATGAGAAAAACATAAACAACCTCAAACTACTTATTAAGGCAAAAGGAAAATGTACAACCGACCACATTTCTATGGCCGGCCCATGGTTGCGCTATCGCGGGCATCTTGACAATATTTCCGACAACCTGTTGCTGGGCGCAGTCAATTATTTTCGCGACAAAGCCAATTACACAAAAAATCAACTCAACGGCCAATTCGACGAAACACCGAAGGTTGCCCGTGCTTACAAAGATGCCGGTGTACAATCCATTATTGTTGGCGATGAAAACTACGGTGAAGGTTCATCGAGGGAACATGCTGCAATGGAGCCGAGACACGTGGGCGTTAGAGCCGTCATTGTGCGATCATTTGCCCGGATACACGAAACTAATTTGAAAAAACAGGGCATACTGGCACTTACATTTGCCAATCCGGCTGATTATGAGAAAATTCAGGAAGATGATGCCATCGACATAATGGATATTGACAAAATAGCACCCGGAGAAAATATCCGTATAAAACTGAACCATGCCAATGGGCAGTCCGAAATAATTGAAGCTGAGCACACCTACAGCCCTGTACAAATAGAGTGGTTCCATGCCGGTTCGGCTTTAAACTTAATCAGACAAAAAAATAAATAATCGAAAAAAATAACCGCACACTATGAAAACATTAAAAGAAAAACTAGCCGATAAAATTGAAGCGTGGCGGCCACGTACAGAGCGGCTCATGAATGAATTTGCCGATGTAGAGGTAGATAAGGTTACCATTGGGAAAATTCTTGGGGGCATGCGAGGTTTAAAATCACTGGTAACAGATATTTCGTACCTTGACCCAAAGGAAGGTATACGGTACAGGGGATACACACTAAAAGAAGTTTTTGCCAAATTGCCAAAGCCGCCAAAAAGTGAAATGCCTTATGTAGAAGGTTTGTTTTACCTTTTACTAACCGGCGAAATTCCCAACGAAAAAGAATTGGAGCAAGTACTGGATGAATTTTCCAAAAGAAGAATTCTGCCACGCTATGTGTACGAAGTAATTGATTCATTTCCATGTTGCAGCCACCCGATGACCATATTCTCCACGGCAATTTTAACCATGGGGCGGGAATCATTCTTCGCTAAAAAGTACCACGCGGGCATCCCCAAAAAAGATTACTGGGAGTCAACCTATGAAGATTCATTAAACCTTTTGGCCAAACTACCCGAAATTGCGGCTTATGTTTATGCAAAACTTTATCGTGATGGCAATCGCATCCAAAGCAATCCACACCTTGACTTTGGTGGCAATTTTGCCCACATGATGGGAAAAGACAAACCTTATGATGATGTTTCGCGCATGCACTTCATCATACACAGCGATCATGAAAGCGGTAACGTGAGCGCACATACCGGTCATTTGGTAGCCTCCACCTTAAGCGATGTGTATTTGGCCATCTCCTCAATGATTAACGGCCTTGCCGGCCCATTGCACGGACTGGCCAACCAGGAAGTTTTGCGATGGTTGCAAAACCTGACAGAAAAAATGGGAGGCAAAGTTCCCTCCGAAGAAGAAATGAAGCAATACGTTTGGGATACTTTAAATTCCGGACAGGTAATTCCGGGTTATGGTCACGCCGTGCTTCGCAAAACCGATCCACGGTATGCGCTTCAACGTGAGTTTAGTCTGAGCCACCTCAAAGATGACTTGTTATTTAAATATGTCGATATGCTTTACAAAGTAGTACCGCCAATACTAAAAGAACAAGGCAAAGCCAAAAACCCATGGCCGAATGTAGATGCCCAATCCGGCATCATACAATGGCACTACGGCATTACTGAATACGATTTCTATACTGTTCTGTTTGGTATTGGAAGATCTATTGGTATTACGACTAATATTATTTGGGATCGCGCACTGGGTTACCCGCTTGAAAGGCCCAAATCATTGACAACAGAAATGCTGGAAAAAATAGCCGGAATTAAAAAATAATCGACTCTAAACCAACAATCTGAAAACCAGATTATTACGCATAATCATGTCATTTTCAACATATTAATTATTAATTGAATCAGGTTAGTTTTTTGTTAATAGTGCAAAAAAAACACATTA
>CAYPSX010000112.1:0-12923 GCA_964413185.1 uncultured Bacteroidales bacterium | reverse complement strand
GGGTACAGCGCCGTAAAGTTCACCGGGCGAAAATGCAGGAATTACAGCACCGGTACGGTAATCGAGGCGCGAAGCAATGGTTCCGCCTGTACCGAAAAGTTTTACGCCCGGAAGCCCGTCGGAATACGGAAACTCCTGCTCGGGAATGGCATAGTTGGCTTTGCTGTAGCCCACTTCTTTCATGGTGTTGATGGTGTTAATGTCGATGCCGATGTTGTACCCGGTGGCAATTTTCATTACAATATGCTCATCGTCCTGATGCTCGGCGCGTGGCAATACTGTACCTTCAAATTTACCGCGTGTGGTTTCCATCTGGGCTTTTCCCCAAACGCGAACATGGTATTTTTTGAGTACTGCCAGTGCTTTTCCCGTGTAACCTTGAAATATATCGTTGTCCATGATGCTAATTTTTCTTGTTTAATTCCTTCATTAATTGTGCGTAGCCGATATTTCCCATTGCCCTGTGGCGCAATTCGCCCATTATCCAGTTATTTTCGGTTTCAGGCAACTGCTTGCGGCCAATTTCGCGAAACTTCTCCCTGAGAAAATCTACCGGGGCTAAAATTTCTTCCATACTATGCTGTTTATATCGCACATCTGTTAAAACAGATTCAAATTCCATTTGTGGTTGCTCATAAATAATGGGGAGCATGGCATACAGTATATTTGAGGCCAGCTTTCGCTCTTTTACAAATTTAAAAAGCCCTGCAACAATGCGGTAATCGAAATTGCGGCCTGCTTTGTAATGGCCTTCTACATATTTCAGGTAATGTCCGAAAAATGTTCCTGTAAATTTCGGATCGTACTTATAGTCATTAATCACCTTCTGAATATGCGGATACAGGTTTTTACTCAAAATATAGTGGTACGTATCTTCAGGAATATTCCACTTTTTGAGTTGTTTATACCGTTCAATAATGTCGTTTGGCATATTTGCACGGAGTGTTTCAATATACTCCTCGCTGAGCGGAATCGGCGCGGAATCGGTATCGGGGTACATGCGATCGGCTCCGGGCAGTACGCGCTCGAATATTGTGGTTCCGTTGGGGAACGATTTACGGGTTTCTTTGGGCACACCATCAAAAGCCATTTCGCAACGTTCCTGAATGGTTTCCAGGGCTGTTTTCACATCGTCTTCGGGGCCGCGAAAAACCATCAGCGCATCGTTTTCGCCGGCTTTCAATGTTTTTTTGACCTGTTCCCAGAATTTTTTATCAAACGTCGGGTTAATTTCCTCTGTGTGGAACATGTTGGGGCGCTCCAAACAAGCTACCACCTTGAGGCGGTCGGCCAGTTCATCGGCAAACATTTTACCGGGTTGTGTAAAGTGCGATAAAATGCCCTTGAAATCGGGCAGCACCACTGCGACAAGCTGCTCACCGGCAGCCAGATATTGCGCTTTGAACTTCTCGCTTATTTCTGCTTTTTCAGGATTTATATATTGATGATTGATTTTCCATTTTTTCACATCCAAATTTCGCGATTTCAGCTCATCGCGGATAGCCAGCAATGCCCATTGCCGAAATGCTTCATTGTGTGTAAGTTCGGGAATCCACTTTGTGTGCGAAACGCCTTTAATTTCAACACGCGTACCGCCTTTGCAGCTTACGTTTACATCTTCGCGACCGGCTCCCGGCCCGGTAAGCACTTTTCCTGTACTGCGGTTCAGGAAACGGATATAGTCGCAGGCTTCTTTCACCTCATCGGGATTGGTCATATCCGGGTATGTAACCGTTTCAATGAGTGGCATACCCAATCGGTCGGTTTTGTACACACGGTTGTGTCCAATGTCGGATATTTCGCGGCACGAATCTTCTTCAATACTAAGCTGAATGAGCCGCACAGTTTTGTTTTTTAATTCAATGGTGCCTTCAACACCTAAAATAGCCGTTCGCTGGAAGCCGGTGGGAATGCTGCCATCGAGGTATTGTTTGCGTGTAATGTGAACTTCGCCTACGATATTAAGTTTGGAAAGTAACGAAATTTCAAGCGCAATGCCCAGGGCCTCCTGATCCATGAGAAATGGCGGAGTGTCATCGACTTCGTAAGTGCAGGCATTTTCATTGTTGATTCGATAAAAAATGTTTTTTCGCGTTTTGAATTCCATCAGAGCCGTACCATCGTACTCGCCCAACTCACTGAGCGTGGGGCGCATGTGGCGTACAAGCTCAGCATCGTAATTGTCGTCGCTGTGGTAAATACCTGCCGGGCAACGACAAAACAGTTTGTACCGGGTTTTTAATTGTTGATGAACCTCCAAACCTGACATAAACCCAATGCGGTCGTACGTTTTTTGATCAGATTTTTTTCGGGTTTGATAGCCAATTTTTTTTTGGGTAGCTTCGTAATTGGCTTTGGGACTGAAATTATCTTTCATAATATCCTGTTTGAGTGATTGGTTAATGGCAGATTACTGAAACATCACCATTCTAAAAGACATTAAATATAGTGAACAGTTTGTTAACGACAAAATTTTACATTTATGATCAAATTCTGCGGTTTGATAAATCATGAGAAAACATTAACTTGCACCGTTTTTCAACCCGGAATTTGTTGCTGTACAAGAGCAACTGAAATTTTTACTAAATATAAAATTGCAAAATAATGAGAAAAATTAGTTTGATAGCGTTGTTGATATTCATTATCTCAGGTCTTTCAGGTCAGAATTATGAAGTTTCGTTTGAAGGAAGTGGTGCCGCATCCACAGTTGACTCTGTTGTAGTCTACAATGTAAACAATAACACCACAGAAACCGTTTCCGGTTCAGATATAATCGTAATAGGTATTGCTGATGTTCAGCTCAACGAAAAGCCTTTGGAAATATATCCCAACCCGGTTTTTAGCAATGCAACAATTTCATTTAGTGTTCAACAGACGGGGAATGCCATCGTTGCAGTATATGATATTTCAGGAAGGTTAATGCATCAAACTAACCAATATTTACGAAGTGGAATTGCAAGTTTTAACCTTAGCGGCTTAGGAGGTGGTGTTTATACCATTGCGGTTAAGGCTAACGGTTATCAATACGCCGGGAAAGTTGTAAGTAGGAACTTCAGTAGCAGTAACAATATCAACATTTCATATAATGGTACTGAAAGAGTAGAAAATATTTCGCCCACAAGAAAAAACACCAAAGACCTTGATTATTTTAACTATGACAAAGGTACCCTGCTGCATTTTAAAGGATATAGCGGAGACTATATTAACGTTGTACCCTTAACGCTAACCGGAGATACTACGGTTACATTTAATTTTACACCGGCAACAGATGCCGATGGCAATAATTACCCGACAGTTGAAATTGGCGATCAAACCTGGCTGGCAGAAAACTTGCGTTCGACTATTTACACAGATGCTCAGCCTATTACCAAGATTGACACCAATGCAAACTGGGCTGCTGATACATTGGGAGCATACTGCTGGTATGAAAATGATCCGGATACGTTACCGGAGTCTTATGGCGCACTTTATAATTATTATGCAGTGGAAACCGGAAATTTGTGTCCTGACGGCTGGCATGTGCCAACAAACGAAGAGTGGGATGAACTGGAAAATTTTGTCGGCAACGATAGCATTGCAGGATTAACCTTAAAAACAGCAAAAGGCTGGACAGCCCCCGGAAACGGCACCGATATTTACGGTTTTTCTGCCTACCCGGCCAGCGAACGCAGTGGTTATTTTGGGTATTATGGCTTAATTGGAGATGCAGCCTATTTTTGGTCTGCTACAGCAGACGCAACAGATACATTAAATAATAGCGCTTATCATCGCAAACTGTATTACAACACAGATACGATTGAAACCGGAACTTCGGATAAAAACAGAGGAATGTCTGTTCGATGTATAAAAGACTAATAATCGAGAATATTCACACGAAGTAAATACCAACGGTTCTTCATGCGTGAAAAAAACCGTTTTTCGATATAACCGGAATTGGGGATGTAAATCCACTCCTCAATTCCGGTTTCTGTTTTTACGAACTTTGTGGCGTAATGATCCGGATAGTCTTCAATTTTACGGAGCATACGCGGCAGCGTTGCTGCTGTATACTGCTTAACCTCACCACTTGTGTCTTGCTCAGCCCCGGGATCTGTCTTTACATGTCCGTGGTGTTCATGTACTTCCAAAGGAAAATTTATGCGCCTGTAATGAAATATGCTATCAGAATAAAATTGTTCGTGAAACTGATCAAAATCTTTGGGCGCAGCCAGTTTTTGTTTAACGCCACAACTATATAAAATTGCCGACAATAAGATAACCGCTATAATACTCTTTCCAATACCCATAGTATAATGTGTTTGGTATACAAACGGTTAATATTGAATTATGTTTTCCCGTCGCAATTTTTTACATGAACAAGGGCTTGATGCCAAGTAAGGTTTACAGATTAAACGAAGTAGTTTATTCTTTGGCAAGATGCAAAAACCGCTGGGGAATAAAAAAAGCCGGTTTCTACCGGCTCTACATCTTTAATTATCTAGTTATTACTCCGGGAAATATCCCTTCATAATACCACGTTTTGAGTTTTTTACGAACAAGATAATTTCGTCTCGTTCTTTGCTGGCGGGCATTTCAGCTTCGACAAATTTTACGGCATCGCTGTTGTTCATTCCTTTGAGGAAAATGATGCGGTAAATATCCTGTATTTCCTGTATTTTTTCGTTTGTATATTTTCTGCGTCGCAGGCCGATTGAATTTACTCCGGCATAAGAAATAGGATTTCTGGCAGCTTTTACATAAGGGGGAATATCTTTTCCAATAAGCGAACCACCCGACACCATTACGTGTGCACCCAGATGACAAAACTGATGAATGGCAGACATGCCGCCAATAATGGCAAAATCCTCAATAATAACTTCTCCGGCAAGCTGTGTGCTGTTGGCTATAATGATGTTGTTATTCAATATGCAGTCGTGAGCTACATGGGTATATGCCATGAGTAAATTATTGCTTCCAACAACGGTTTTGCCTTTGGCATTTGTTCCGCGATTAATGGTCACGCACTCACGAAATGTATTGTTATCGCCAATTTCGACAGTTGTTTTTTCTCCCTGGAATTTCAAATCCTGCGGGATAGCGCTAATTACGGCTCCCGGGAAAATTTTATTGTTTTTACCGATACGGGCACCTTCCATAATGGTTACATTGGGACCAACCCATGTGCCGTCGCCTATTTCTACATCTTTTTCGATGGTTGTGAAGGGTGAAATAATGACGTCTTTTCCGATTTTCGCTTCAGGATGAATATTTGCGAGGTTTGTACTCATAGATCAAGGGTTAATTATTTTTTTTCTTTGACAATTTGCGCCATCAATTCCGCCTCCATTACCATTTCATCGCCAACCCAGGCTTTGCCATACATGTGGGCAAGTCCCCGGCGTATGGGTTCAAGCAGTTTCAGTTCGAAAACAATTGTATCTCCGGGCCTCACCATTTTTTTAAATTTTACTCCGTCAATTTTCAGGAAGTAGGTCAAATAATTCTCGGGATCTTCCACTGTATTGAGCACAAGAATTCCTCCCACTTGTGCCATGGCTTCTATTTGCAGTACACCCGGCATTACTGGAGCTCCCGGAAAATGACCTACAAAAAACGGTTCATTCATGGTTACATTTTTCACACCGACCACACGCTCCTGATCGAGGTGCAATACTTTATCGACAAAAAGAAATGGCGGGCGATGTGGCAATTTCTCCTGAATTTTAACTACGTCGTATACAGGTTCTTTATTGAGATCGAAATTGGGCGCAACGCCTTTTTTCTGATTTTTCTTAATTTCTTTGCGAATTTGTTTGGCAATCTCTGTATTGGCAAAATGCCCGGGACGTTTGGCTACGACTTTCCCTTTGAGGGGTTTTCCGATCAACATGAAGTCGCCTATTAGGTCGAGCAGTTTATGTCGTGCAGGCTCGTTTGGATAATGCAGCTCCAGGTTGTTCAAATAACCTTCTTTCACTTCAATGGAAGGCTTGTTGAACAGCCCTGCCAAACGGTCAACATCGGCCTGGGGAACTTCGTTTTCGACTACTACAATGGCGTTGTCGAGGCTTCCGCCGCGAATGAGATTGTTGTTGAATAAAAATTCAAGCTCGTGCCAAAACGCAAATGTCCGGGCTTTGGATACATTCTCACTAAACTGGTCGATATGTTGTAAGCTTGCAAACTGATGTCCCAGCACTTTTGAATTGTATTCGATCATTACATCTACACTGAAATGATCATCGGGATAAATGCAAATTTCGATACCTTTATCAGGCACTGTAAATTCTACTTTTTCTTTAATAATATGATACTCCCGCTCCTGGTCTTGCTCCTGATTGCCGGTTTTTTTGAATTCTTCGACAAAAAAGAATGAACTTCCGTCCATAATGGGAATTTCATCAGCATCGATCTCAATCAATGCATTATCGATGCGACAACCGTGCAGTGCAGCCATCAAATGCTCAATGGTGTGAATGGTTACATCGTTTTTGCTGATGGTCGTTCCGCGAGAAGTATCTATTACATTTTCGGCCAGTGCCGGAACCTTATTGTCTTTATCTAAATCGGTACGGGTAAAAACAATTCCGTGGCCTGCATCGGCAGGGTTCACTTTCATAGTTACCTCGTGCCCGGTATGTATTCCCATTCCTTTGAATGTTACGCTATGCTTTAGCGTATGTTGCATTTCCTTCATAACAGCTCATTTACAAAATAGCACAAAAATAGGGATTATCCTGAAAATTTCACCCTAATGAGATGATATTTTTGCAGCGTAACCCATTTTAAACGGCTGTAAAAATAATGCTTTTAATTCTTAGTGCTAGTATTTTGGGATTTAATTTTGTGTTTATCAGCATTCGTGAAAGTATAAATGACCATGTTCGATGCTTTCGCTCATTTCATCTTAGTCAAAATATTCCTGCTTACGAGCTAATGATAGTCATACCTGGAGTCGGCCTCCCAATTGTTTTGCAAAGCAGCGTATGATGAATACACCAAAAATAGTGAACTAACAGCATTTTCAGCAATTGATTTAGATGATTTTTATGAAACAAGGTGAAATTTGGCTCATCAAACAGATGGCTTCGCTGACGCTCGCCATGACGTGTCGGTGATTGTTGGTTTACGAAAAACAAATCAAAGCATTAACCATTTTCACGAACCACAAAAACAAAAATAACAGCTCCCATCAACCCCATTAGCGCAACAGGTAAATAAAATCCTGCAATGGGAATAATAATGAGCGGAATCAAAATGTTGCCGGCTACAGAGCCCATTAAATCGTTAATATACAAGAGTAATGATGAGTCTTTGCTTTTTTCGGAAAGCAACGCATTGCTTTGGGCGAAAACAATGCCGGTATAATAGCCGGACAAAAGTACGCCTAAAAACGGAACAGGCATCCAGCGTACTGCAAACATCAACATAATACTGATCAACACTAAAGCCAAAACGGAAAAGGCGAACCATTTGGGAACTTTTTTTACCGGCGTATACAGCGCCAGGGTAAGGCCGACCATAAAAAGGGCGAACAACAGGCCAATGATGAGGTAAATATTGCCAAAATGAAGTTGATACAGGTAAATAAACATCATTTGTGCGGCTATACCAATAAAACCGCCCTGAAAAACACTGGCACTGTGCAGGTTGACTTTCGCAAACCACAGGAACAGCAGCACAAACAGAATGAGCAGCGCCAATTGCCAGGCGCGGTGGTGTTTATAAATTTCTTCGGCCTTTCGCATTAATTCTGTTGCAGGATTTACCGCGTAGTTTTCTACTAATTTGAGCAATCCGGCAAGATACATCACCGGTTTATTGAAACTAATTTTTTCAGGATATTGTTTCATTGCTTCTATGCCGATCTGCTGCGCATTGAGCAGACGGTTTTGCACATGAAATGCGGTAAAATATTGCGGGAAGATGTGTCGGGCATGCAAATTTTTCTCCATCTCATCGAAACTTAGGGCTAATGGCTCATCAGCGCCCAGTAAAAGCGTATAATTATCGAGTGCCAAAATATTTGCATGGGCAAATTCGGCTTTTAGTGTTTGATAAGAGCTGCCTTTCAGTGCTTTACTCACCCGCGAAGCACTGGCAGCTTCGGCATCGAACAGCAGGCAAAGCACGCCTTTGGGGGATAAATGTTGATGGAAGCATTGCAGATTATCAGGGAAATAAAGCAAGGCATTCTCCATCAGGGCCGGGTGTTTTTCAGCTAAGTAAATGATGTCGTAACACTGTTTTGTGTTTTGTAAATGTTGTTGAATTGATGAATGAACAACATTCACCTCGCCACGATTAAGAAATTTTACTACAGGTGCGGGCCACGATTGCTGCGTTTTTTGAAACAGTCGGATATCACTCACAACCACATCGATTGAAGAAAATTCAGCCATTGATAAGCCGTCTAAAACCGGGACAATACCACTGCCGGCAACAAGAACACGGGGCTTGCCGGTTTGATTGGCCAGAGCCGGAAAAGCAGCTTCTTCGTGCGCAGCAGGCGGGTGAACCGATACAGCCGGTGCGCCCTGAAACAGTTGCAACGTGTCGTTATATTCGCGGTGGACTAAATAATCGAGTTGTCCCGACGGGGTTTGCTCAGAAAATGCAAACGTATAATCCGGGAATAAGAGCCCGAAGGCTCGTTGCTGTATAAGTCCGGTGGCCGATAAAAGTAAGGCGATGATAACGGCCGGAACAACTTTTTTCCACTGAAAATGAATAAACACAGCCAATACAGACAGGCCAATCAGTGCAAAAGCCAACAAATAAAAATCGGTAAACACATAAACAACGAGCGTAGAAAGTACGCCGGCCGCCACAAACGCCATTGACTCTGTTTTGTATATTTTCAGCACATTGAATCCCTTATGTTGGTGTCGCGAAAAAGCTGCAAACAGATATCCGTTCAAAAAACTGGGCAGTGCAATGCACAAAACAGCCAACAACAGCCCCGACCATAGCATGGATAAAGTTTTTATGGAAAGCAGCACAGGCCTGAGCATCACCAGACCATGGTAGCACAAAACAATAAGGACAAAATACCATTGGGCGATAAACAAAACATCGGGTTTTTTCGGTCTGCGGCGACCCGACAAAACACCCAGACCATTCGTCCCCAGCCACAAGAACAGAAAAATGCTGATTACATATTCCGATTGCTCAAAAAGCAGAAGTATTTGTCGCAAAAAAATAACTTGCGACAGCAGCGCCACGAAACTCAGCCCGAAAAATATGCCCAGATATTGCCGGTTTATTTTCATTTCCAAACTCCGTTCACCGGTTTATTGCAAAAAATACACTTCCCGTCTTTTACATTAAAAGCCTTTATCTGATAGCCCATGCGGTCGATGATTTTCTCGTTGCAATGCGGGCAGAACGTATCTTCGGTTTCGGAATCGCGCACATTACCCAGGTAAACGTAATGCAGGCCTTCATCCTGCACTATTTTCATTCCACGCTTGAGTGTTCGTACGGGTGTGGCGGGCTTCGATTTCATTTGAAAATGAGGGAAAAACCGCAAGAGATGCACGGGTGTTCCTGCGCCCGTATTATTTTTTACCCAGCGGGCAAATTTTCGGAAGTCGGCATCGGAATCGTTCTCTCCGGGAATTACCAGGTAGCTGATTTCCAGCCAAACGCCTTCTTCTTTCATCACCTTTATGGCATCGAGCACCGGATCGAGTTCGCCGGTGTTGAAACGGCTGTAAAAACTGTTGGTCATTCCTTTGACATCAACCGTTGCAGCATCAATATACTCAGCCAGCTCACGCATAGGTCTTTTATTGATGTAGCCGGCAGTAACCATTGTGTTTTTTATGCCGTTCTCGTGCGCCAACTTTGCTGTTTCGAGCATATATTCGTAAAAAACAATGGGATCGTTATAGGTATACGAAATGATGGGCGATTTATACTTTTTAGCCAGATTTACAATGTTTTGCGGACTTAAAACGTCTACATCTTTCATCTCAAATGGTGAAAGTTGCGAAATTTGCCAGTTTTGACAGTTCCGGCAACGCAAATTGCAACCGGCCGTGGCTATTGAAAGTGTTTTTTTGGTTGGCATGTAATGAAAAAACGGTTTTTTCTCAATAGGATCGACATGCATGGTAACGGGACGTGCATAAACAAGTGTACGTAATTTACCTTCTACATTGGCACGCACACGACAATCGCCTGTTTCACCTTCTTCCAGAATACATTTGTGCGGGCACAGCCGGCAAACCACCTCATCGGTTCCCTGGAGTTTGTCGTAATAGTAAGCCTCTTTCATACTCAGGTTGTGCGATTCGACCATTTCACGGGTAACTTTTTCCTGTTGCGATGATGCAAACCCGGCTTTTTGACAAACCGGCCGCACAACGCCAACTACGTGTCGCTTAGTTTGATTCTCCTGTACATGTTGCATTTTTGTAACCTGCAACGATATCATCAACATAAATACGACAACTACAACTGCTGTAAAAACTCTTTCTGTTCTGGTCATATTCCTCCTTATTTTTCAGAAAATATAATAGCTTCGTAAGTATATAATTCGGCATTTTTCCAGCCCTCAGCACCTATTCCGGCTTTATTCTGTGCGCAATGGCTTACGAACTCCTCTTTTGTCCAGTCGCGTGCATCGGCTACCTGCGGCAAATAAGTACCTGTACGCATGCCTTTTTTAATGTAGATGCCGTGCCGCCCAAGCTCAAATTCATCGAGCGATTCGATTTTTTTGAGCGGTGTGAGCACGGAAATTTCAATTTCGATGTTGTCCATCTCCTCCGGTTGCACTTTACTGAAACGCCGGTCTTCGGTAGCCGCAGCCACAGCCATTTCCTGAACGCCTTCGGCAAGCGGCATTTGCCCGCCAAAATTACCAATGCATCCGCGCAATCGTCCATTTTTGTGCAGCGTAACAAAACAACCCGTTTTTACCTGTAACGTTTCTGATAAATCTTCATCGAGTGGTGGTAGTTTGTTGTTTTTCAAGTAATAATTGATTGTCTTTCGGGCAATGTCCAACAATTTTTGCTTTTCAGTATTTGTAAGCTGAAAATCATTTTCCTTGCTGCTGTTTTGTGATGATGCTGATTCTGCAACCCGCATGGCCCAGTAACCAACAACCCGGTTTTTTTCGCCGTGCGGACTATCCGATGAATTCATGTACTCAATTTTCTCAACTACATGATTGTTTTCTTCCACGAGATTAAGCATAACCATAACTGCACTGAGCCCGCACATGCTTGTGTGCAGGTTTTTCATGTTCTTTTTGCTGTTCGCTTGTATTTGAGCATAAAGTTCCGAAGGATTACCCGATGCGACAGCTTGTGCAGTAAGGCTGTCCACTTTGCAGGCATCTTTATGCTTCGGGTAATGGGAAAAATCGGTGCTTACAACAAATAAATTCGATTCGGTGTAATATTCCCCCAAAGTATTGGCAATGGCTTTCAACTCTTGATGACTTCTTGTGTTGATGAGTATCGGCACAATGCGAAAAGGCTTTTTTAGATGATGTTGCAGAAACGGCAATTGCACCTCCAAACTGTGTTCTTGCTCATGGGCAGATTGATTGAATTTGAAAAACTGCTTATTTTCAAGCAGCTCACTGACGATTTTTTGGTTGATTTCCACTTTGCCCAGTGGCGTTTTGTAAGCTTTTCCGGCAAAAACAGATGCCTGCGAAACTCTTACGCGATGCGCCGAACCGAGCAGAAACACATTTTTAATGTCCCGGTTGGCATCAACCTGATTGAATGCCGATGCGGCCACCTGCCCTGAAAATACATACCCGGCGTGCGGACTGATTACAGCTCGCGTAATGCCCGCTTTTTTGGGTTTTGCTTTAGAAAAGAAATAAGCCAACTGCCGGTTTAACTCCTTTTTATCGCCGGTATAAAATTTACCGGCATAAGCGGCTTCACGCACTTTTTTGTAGGGTTGCGATTTAGACTGGCAACCAGCCACAAAAAGTAAAACGATAAGTGGAAGTAAACTTTTGATTGGTACCATATCTCAATTTTTTTATGAATAGGCGGTAATATACACGTAAACAAAAGGGTGCATTAAAAATCAATTTGTTTGCCCCGACCCTAAAGGGAGCAAATCGATTTTCTTCGCACCCTTTAGGGCCGGGGCGAATGAAGAAAATCGGTTTGCGAAAGTTTTAAATAACTGCATAATCTCAATTTTTTTATCAGGAAACAAAAGATACAAAAAATTGAGGAAATGGCAACTAAATATCAAAAATATCTCTTCAGAAAGTTACTGAAAGAGCCGCTCTTACAATAAATTTTATATACCGGTTATCTGTTCGCGCAATTAAAATGTGATCCGATATTGCAACATTGGGAAAAACCCAAGTTGATAGGTTGTTTCCTGTTCGCCGGTGGCCAAATTAATTTGCTGACTGAATGGATTTTTATGATCCGTAATATTTTGAATATCAACAGCAATCTCTTGTGAAGCCCGTTTACCGTCGGCACGGTACGCTATGCGCAGGTCTGCCCTGAAATAGTCATCGAATTGCTGCGTAAAAGCATTTTCGTAATCGTATTCAGATGAACCGCTGGCTATTGAAGCTTCTACATCGAGAGGAATATAGCGTTGTCCGCCTGCTGCAGTAACTGCAATATCAACAGAAATCCAGCGTTGTTTTTTGCGCTTTTCTTTCTTTTTAGATAATTCAAATTCCTTACCGCCCAGCACATTAACTACATAATCGCTATCGAATTGCGTTGAGCGTTTTACGCCATCACTTCCTTTATATTTGGAATCGAAAAGCGAAACAGTCGCTAAATAATAGTAGCCATTATTGATAAACCGCTCAATGGTCAGTTCCACCCCGTAGTTTTGTCCCCAGCCTCCGTTTTTAAGACTATCTGGTACGTTATACACTTGAGATCCAAGATTTATGGACGAGAAGGTGCTGGGATTCTGGTCAACAACAACAT
>CAYPSX010000111.1:0-12984 GCA_964413185.1 uncultured Bacteroidales bacterium | reverse complement strand
GCCGGTTGCATCTGCATCAATTATGTAAAGGTCGGCTGTTGAGAGAGATAAATCGTCAAAAACAACAGTGTTATTCCCGGTTGAAATAGTTTTTGTTAATGTGCCGGATAGCGTTCCTGCTCCAACCGCTTTTGATAGCGTAATATCCGTGTCTGTGTCAACGTTAGTTGGGAGACCATCATCATCTTGTACTTCAACCGTAATTGAGAATGTTTCTTCTTCGGCTGGCGATGCCGGATCAACTAATGTGACACCCAGTTTGGCAGGTGAATTAGGATTGGTTTCGGTAATTTTTTCAGCCGGTAAGTAGAAGTTATCATCACTCCAGGTATACGATGCATTACTACTTCCATCTATCCAAATCTCGTTTGTGGTTGTTGTGAATGTTGCATCTGAACCAAAATCACCGGTTGCTTTCTGGTATTTCGTTACTCCACTTTGTGCAAATCGAATTTGATAGGTGATTGCTGCGGATGCATCAAGCACATCAACATCTGCTTTATACCAGTATGTGCCTGAAATTTGAGACATTGTATAGTTATCCCAGTTACTTCCCATGAACGGTCCCCAAACTTGCGGGTCGTGCGGATTGTTGTCCATGAAAGACGGCCCCTGGAAATAAAATGTAACTGTTTCCGGAATGGGCGTAACTTCGCCGCTTAAATCTACATTTTTTTCCGTAGCATCGGTAGATGTTATGCTGATGGTTTCGGTGTAGGTGTTCGCAGCCAGTCCGTCTTTCATTCTTACATAAACAGAAGTTGCCGCTACTGTTCCGCTTGTTGGTGTCAGGCTCACTGCGCTTGTTTCTGCGGTAAATGGCGATTCGGTGAGCGATATTTCGTAATTCGTTGGTAGCGAAACAACAATATCATTGGTTAAGTCTTCGCCGCTTACCTCGAAAGATTGTATTGCAGAGGGACCGCTCTCTTCTTCGTAAGTAAAATCGTTCAGCGATTCGGGTGTTACTGTAATTACCGGAGAAGGTGCGGCGGCTATGGTTATTGTTGTGGTTGCAGATGTGAGCGACATGCCGTTTGTTGCTGCGGCTTGTAATTCGTAAGTATCAGCAGTTGAAAGTGAGATCCCACTAAACGTAAAGGCGGCCTCTCCGTTGGTTATGCTTCCAACTAATGTGCCTGACAGTGAGCCGCTTCCCGATATTTTTGAGATTGTAATTTCTGTATCCGGTGAAACGGGTGAGCCGTTTCCGGAAGCATCTTGGGCAACAACGGTAAATGAAAAGTTTTGTCCCACTCCGGGTTCTGCCGGTGTAATATTGGTTATGGTCAGTTGCGTGGCTGGCGAGGGATTTGTTTCGGTAATGCTTCCCGCTACTAAATTAAAACTATCTCCACTCCATTGGTCAATATTTCCATCAGTGGCATTGACCCAAATTTCGTTTGTGGTTGTGGTGAATGTGGGATTTGATGAAATATCTCCCGTCGCTTTTTGGTATTTGGTTGTGGAGCCCTGGGCAAAGCGCGTTTGATAGGTTATGGTGGCTGTGGCATCGGTTACCGGTACATCAACCGACCACCAATTGGAGCCGGGAATGGCGGTAAATGTGTGTCCTGTCCAATCTACACCTGTAAAAGGCCCCCAAACTTCAGGATCGTGGGCATCGTTGTCCATCCACGAAGGACCCTGGAAATAAAAGGTAATGTATTCGACTTTTGCCGGGTCTTTGGTGCTTGTGTTTTGTGTTTTTTGAGCGTTAAGCTGCATAAAACCGGCCGCAACAAATAAAATGAGCAAAAATATGCTCATTGTGCGACTTTGTATGTCTAATTTTTTCATAACTAAAATATGTTTAATTGTACTTGATTATTTTTTTACTGATTTGTGTTCCTTTTGCTGTGATGAGTTGTATAATGATGGCTGAGCCGGGAATTTCAAAAGACATGGTTTCGCCCCGGTTATAATTGTATGTTCCAGATTGAATTAATTGTCCGCTTAAATTAAACAGGGCAAAAGAAATATTTTGTGATGATATATCCGGCGGAATAATGTACAGGGTTTGTTGTTTTGTATAGAAATGCCAGTTGTTTTCTCCTGTGAAATTTATTGAAATAACCCGGCTTTGTGTTGCTGTGCCATCAAAATCTGTCTGTTGCAGATAATAGTAGTTGATGCCCGGCGAAGGATTGCTGTGTAATTGTAATTGCGGGTTTGTGAGCTGTTGCCGGCTCCTTCGATGTTTTTAATTGGTTCGAAGTTGATTTCGTCGTATGAATGGTACACGGTAAAAAAGTCGTTGTTGGTTTCTGTTGCGGTGCTCCACTCCAGATTGATGCTTTCCATGTCTTCTTTTGCGCTGAAATCAAGGAGTTCAACCGGCAACACATTTTCAGAAAGCTTTGCGCCCATGGCCACAACGCCAAATTGACTGATCCCCGTTCGTGAAACCGATGGGGGAGATGCTGCCCCTGTGCTGTGCGTGCCTAAAAATTGCCAGAGACTGCTAAAATCGTCGCGAATGAGCAACCGCAAGGCACTGGCATCAGTGATTTCAAAATCGGGATCCATAGTCACAAAGTCGCTGCCCTGAATCGTAAGGTCGTAAGTGTACCCGGCAAGTGATGTCGGTGTTAATGTCCAGTATCCGCCATCGGCCAGGTGATCGATGGTTTGTGTGCCATCATCCATGGGCAACCCGTTTTCATATTCGGCGGGCAAAGTCGTTGAAAATTCGGCCTGTAATGTTCCGGCGCCGGATGGAGCGGTTGTGAAATCTACTGTTGCCGGGTTGTATGAAGTTGCTGTACCAATGGGGAAATTGTAAACTACGCCTTTGCTGCCCTTTTTTGCGGCAGCAATCCCCCTTACTAGTGTGCCCACAATGTAACTGCTGCTGCTTTCGCCGGAAATGGCTGCGGTTGAAGTACTTGAAACCGTAAGTGTGTTTCCGTCACAAATAATGTTTCCATCGGTCAGCGTTAGTGTTGTGGTCACCTCTAAATCCTGTCCAAGCGTAATTTCACCTGCACTTTTATTTACGGTAAATTCATCAACTGACGCAGGAAACGGACTGTTGAGTGTTTGGTTTGTATTTCCGTACATTGAGTATGTTGCATCGGAGGCAAATGTTTTGGTTGTTGTGCGAATATTGCCTGTGGCTGTTCCTGAAGTAATATCATTTCCGAAAAGCAGTGCCGCTCCACTTTGTAGTTCAAATGTTCCCCCGTCTATATAACTGTTGCTTGTAGTTCCTAGTTTTATGCAGGCCGGGGAATTTACTGTAATTGTGCCGGCTACTGTAATATTCTCACCACCAAAAATACTGACATTCCCATCAGTCATATTTGCTGCCGAGGCGTTGATGGTTACATTATTGTAGCTCACACCACTTCGAATGGTTTGGTTTTGGGCATCTGAAGTTCCGTAAAACTCAATTGTTCCGCCTGACAGCGTGTACGTGCCTTCCATTGTTGGCTGTGTACCTGAAAGTTTACAAATGCGCAGCGTGCCGTTGGACATGATGAGGTCGGTTCCGGGCCCTCCAAGCGAACTTGATTCTACATCGACGATTTTTGAGCCGGAGATGGTGACTGAATTTACATTGGTAATGGATGATGATGTGGTGGCTGTGCCTGAACCTTCGAAAACGATATCGTAATAGGTTTCGCCACCTTGCAACTCCTGATCGCCGGCAGCACCCAAAATTATTTGTCCGCCGGTTATAGAATATGTACCGGTTAAACGGGGAACGTTGGTTGCCATGTCGCGTTCAAAAAAGTAAGAACCGCCCGTCATTTCCAGATCGCCCGCGCCATCAACATGGCGGCCATTACTTACTGCATCGGCTTCGATGAGTTTTCCTGAAATAATTTTCAATTTTCCGCCGGCAGCAATAGCCACAGAGCTACCCGTGTTAATACGGAATCCATCCGTATTATTGGCTGTTTCAATAATAATGGTTTTGGCCGCAGAAGTTGTCGGGAGTTCGTCGCCCGAATATTGATTGCCGTTTCCGGTGTAATGGTAAGTAGCATCGTTGGCAAAGGTTCGCGTTCCGGTAACCTGAACGTTTCCGGTCGCTGCGGTGGATGAAATACCGTCTAAATGTCCGATTTTCAGCGTTGAGCCACTATTGAGCGTAAAACTTCCTGTGCCGTCAATAATTTGCGCTCCCATATCCAGCGTAGCTGTGGATTCAACCACAAACGATTCATTTACTGCAATGCCATCGTTCATTGCGAGGGAAGCGCCACTGGCAACGGTAATGTAATCGAACGTAGTGTGCCCGGTGAGGGTAGATGTTCCATTGAAAAGCACCAGTCGTGAATTGGGCGTAAACGTTCCGGTGCACGTCCAGTTTCCGTCGATGGTAAGATCGCCGCTTGAGCTTGAGGACAGAATAAGGGTTCCATCGAGCGTAAGATTGCCGTTTATTAGTAGTTTGTTTCCAGTCGCTTCCATGTCGGCCGTCGAGCCTGTCTCAATCGTAAAATTTCCACGCACCGTTAAATCACCGCCAAAAGCATCAATATTTAAATGAAGATCTGTATTGTTGTCAATTTCAACGTGGTACGGGTTATTCCATTCTGTGACACGTGTGTAAGTGCCTCCTTGTTCATACCGCAAGGTTGATCCGGTGAGATACTTCGGCGCATCGGACAAACTACCGGTTGTAATGGTGAGTGTACCTGAAATTTCGCTTACGCTGTTATCGAAAGAGACATTTGTACCTGAAATTGTAACATTATTGTAAGTAGAGGTTTCTGCTCCACCTGTTGTAACGTCATTTCCAAGCTGAAAAATACCGCTTCCTGCGGTAAGTGTTCCATCGTTTGTAAAACTGCCGCCGGCTTCAATGGTGAGGGTTTCTGTGCTGTTAAATGCAAGTTCCCCGCCGCTGTTGATGGTTACTGATGAAGCGGAGTAGTTTTGGTCGAGGGTGAGAAGATGATTGATGTCCAGGTGGCTGCTTGCTGCCGGCACACTGCCGCTTGCCCAGGTACTGGTGCTGCTGAAATTTCCATCTTGTGTTGTAGTTGGTTTTACAGTGTATGTGTAATTGCTGCCACCGTTATTAATGAGATTGATGGTGACTAAATCGTGATCGGTGCCAATACTTCCAGACGCTAGTGTTGTGGAGTAGGCGTAATATTCAACCGTTGTTCCGTTACTCTGCCCGGGAATAGTAGCCGTGCCTGTAGTTCCGCTAAAAGAGAATGCAACCAGGCTCGATGTAGACCAGTTGTCTGTGGTGTAACGCAAAAATATATTTTCCTCTGCGCAAGGTGTTGCACTGGTAGTAATTGTTATTTCTACACCGGAACCAATCACAACATCACCTGTTCCCGGTTCCGTAAGTGAACTTATACTAACCGGCTCAGCAGATGTTTCCATGAAAATGGCTCGGGTGTTTGCGTATCCGTTGTCTTCCCAGTTTACTGTGTAGTAATTTCCATTTGTAACGGTAATGGTGTTATTTGAACCGCTGTTGTAAGTGTACGATTGGATTGTATTTAATGTAACTGCGGTATTTGCCCATTTATTGTTGTAATAGCCATCAGTTGCATTGCCACTTGTAAATAAAAACTCATAGCTTCCTCCTGTAATATCTCCTCCGGATGAAGCGACACCGATAATCGTGTGATAATGGCCTAAACTTCGCAATGTAACTTCTCCGGAAGCCTGAGTTGAACTTGCTAATGCACTGACCGTTGGTGGGTTGTTCCAGCTATCCCATGAACCAGGAATGTTTAATCCTTCCAGTTCATAAATCTGCCCAAACCCTTTCCCCAAAGCGGCAAAAAGCAAAATGAATAGCGATATGTAGACCAATTTTTTCATTATGTAGCAAAAATTACAAACTACTGTTACTGATTTAAACGTTTTTTCGAATAAAAAGTTAAGGGTTTTAGCTCAATACAAGCATAGGTTATTATACCCGATTTTTCTCACAATTTACGGGATCGAAGTGTTACAATCAATTATTTAAGAGAAATTTAACGGTTTTTTCTGCGCAAACGTTTCCGGAAAATCCAGAAACTCCAAAATCCCAACAGATACATTCCAAAAAGATATAATAGTCGTTATTGGAGTTCTCTTATGGATACTAAGAAGCATGTTTTCAGTATGGTTTACATTTGTGTTAATAATTGGAACAATAGTGTCAAACCCCCATCGCTAAACAATGTACTTTTGTCTCAGGAATTATTAAACAAAAACTATTATGAAAAATTTGTACTTTACAATTATTCTGGCGAGTATCTTTAATTTTGCGGTTAAGGCACAAGTTAACCCGGATGTGAAACCGGCTTATATTCAGGAATACGATCTTACTGAAGGTTTATTAAGGCATTACGACCTTGATAATAACCTCGAAGACCTCAGCGGAAACGATATGGATGCAAGCGTTGCAGACAGCACTTTTGTGCACCGGAACGGTATGCCGGAAACTTGTTTTGAAACCATTAAAACAGACGAAGTAAATGTACCTGCCATTGGAAATTGGGGCGATCATTTAGTCATTTCATTCTGGTTTTACGGGAATGTAACTGATGGTAATCAGGTACTGTTTGGCAGCAGACAAAACGGTTCAGGCGCTACGCTTTCAAACCTGGGGTGTATTTTACAAACCGACTCAACACTTCGGTTTTTTATTGCCTCCGACGCCTCCGACGAACCGAACATGTATTCATCAACAAAAATTAAATCTAACGATTGGAACCATGTTGTATGTTTTCAAAACAGGGAGATCGACAAAGCAGGTATTATTTTGAATGGTAATGCAGATACGGTTACTTATACCCAAACGCCCCGGTATATAAATTACGCAATTGGTTTTGGCGGCTGGAATACAGGATACACCGCCAATAACAGGTTGACAGGGCGAGTCGATGAAATACGCATTTACAACCGCGAACTGACTTTCGAGGAGGTAAGTTCTCTTTATCAACAGGAATTTGAAGTAAATGCTCATAACGACATCATGGCCGAATACATTTTTATGGGCAATGCTGATGATATTACAGGCAACGGGCACGATGGAACCCCGAATAATGCAGAATTGGACGAAGACCGTTACGGAAATTCCAGAAATGCATATACTTTCGATCCTCTAATACCTAGCTTCATCGATTTGGGCAGTAATTTGAAGCCCGCAGAATTTCCCATTTTTGTTAGTTCGTGGATCAATCAGGATGATATTACCGGCAATCAGGTTATTTTCAGAAATGATGAGTGGGATCCGACATCGGTTTTTTCCGGAATTATTGTCCAAACAACTGATGGGAAAATTGCAGCTGGTTATGGCGATTCAACAGGCAATACCGATGCATCTTTATACAAAAAAACCACCAGTGAAGCCGTTATCGAACCCAATGAATGGCACCATGTAGTGGTCGGTTTTCTCAATAACGAAAATATTGCCATTTATATTGATAACCAGGAGGCAGATGGCACTTATACCGGCACAATATCAACGCTTGGATATAAATCAGACAATGCCGCACTTGGCATTGGGAGCAATGAAGCATCAGCTTTTAACGGACGCATCGACGATTGTCGCATTTACAACCGTTATGTAGATCCGCTTGAAATTGATGAAATGTATTATCTTGAAGACCAGTGTCCTTCGTCACTCGATACCGTTGTTGCCATAATAGGAGAGAGCGACAGTTATATCGTCGGCGATTCTGCATACACCGAAACAGGATGGTTTATTACGGTTTTGGAAAACCAGTATGGTTGCGATTCTACCATTGTACTGAATTTATCTGTGGTGAAGGTAGACTCGGCATTAGTAGCCTATTTTCCTTTTTCAGGAAATACCGAAAGTTTATTTGATACGGTATTCAATGGTACTTTGCAAAATGGTGCAAACTTTACTTCCGACAGGTTAAATATTGACGGTAAGGCTGTGGGTTTCGACGGCACAGACGACTACATCAGTTGCGAACCCGACAGCTCTATTATTGCTTCCAACAGCTTTACAATTTCGGCCTGGGCAAGAATGGAAGGTGCAGGAGGCGGTACATTGAGCCAAAATCCAATTTTTCAGCAACGCTCAGACACAGAAACGAATTCCAGCGCCATTGTATTTTGTGCTGATGATGGAAATGCTGAAACATCCTTCACAGTGCAGGGGCACGGAGCCTCTCCCGATATTGTAAAGCATCCAAAACCCGCCGATGGCGCATGGCACCATTATGTTGGCATAGTAAATGAAGATTCCGTAAAACTATTCATCGACAATCAACTGGTTAGCTCCAGCCCACTGACAACCGGTACAGATTTTACAACCGACATCAACTATATCGATATTGGCCGGCACAGCTACGGCAGTAATAATATCGGCTTTTTCAATGGCAATATCGATGAAGTACGCGTTTACAGCAGGCCGTTAGATCAACAGGAAATTGAAACACTTTACTATGAAACGTTACGTGCTGAGTTTATAGCCAATGCATTAATTGGTTTTACAGACACTCCGGTGTCTTTCACGGATTTGTCTTTTGCAGAAAATGATATTACCGGCTGGCAATGGGATTTCCACAACGATGGTACAACAGACAGTGAAGAACAAAACCCGGACTTTACCTTCGACACCGCCGGCTATTACGATGTTAAACTCATTGTTACCGACGGCACACATACCGACAGCGTTATTTACACCGATTACATTGAAGTCCTCAATATTAACGAAGGATTGCTTCGATACTACAATCTTGACAATAACCTCGAAGACCTCAGCGGAAACGATATGGATGCAAGTGTTGCAGACAGCACATTTGTACACCGGAACGGCATGCCCAATTCTTGTTATGAAAGTGACAATATACACGAAGTAAGTGTGCCCTCCATTGGAAACTGGGGCAATCATTTGGCCATTTCATTCTGGTTTTATGGTAATGTGACCGATAACAGCCAGGTACTCTTCGGAAGCAGGAACAATGGTTCCGGAGCAACGAAAACAAACATTTTTGCCATATTGGAAAGCGACTCTACCATTCGCTATACCATAGCCTCTGATGCTCCTGATGAACCTCAACTTTATTCATCAACAAAAATTAAAAGCAACAACTGGAACCACGTTGTATTTTTTCAAAACAGGGAGCTTAATATTATCGGTATGACCCTAAACGGCGTTACCGATACGGTAGCCTACACGCAAACACCACGCTACCTGAACTATGGTTTTGGTTTTGGTGGATGGAATCCCGGGTACTCCAACAATAACGGCTTAAAAGGACGAGTCGATGAAATACGCATTTACAACCGCGAACTGACAATTGAGGAGATTAGTCACCTTTATCAGCAGGAATTTGAAGTAAATGCTCATAACGACATCATGGCCGAATACATTTTTATGGGCAACGCTAATGATATGACAGGCAATGGATACCATGGAACCCCTGAGAATGCAACATTAGCTGAAGGCCATTATGGAAATTCCGAAAATGCGTATGCTTTCAATCCGCTAACACCAAGCTTCATCGATTTAGGTAATGAGCTAAAACCCGAAGCATTCCCCATTTTTGTCAGCTCATGGATCAACCATGAAGATATTGCAGGAGATCAGGTTATATTCAGAAATGATGAGTGGGATTCGACATCGGTTTATTCCGGCATTATTGTCAAAACCACGGATGGTAAAATTGAGGCTGCCTATGGCGATTCTACAGGCAATACCGATGCATCTTTTTACAAAAAAACCACCAGCGATCCCGTTATCGAACCCAATGAATGGCACCACGTAGTGGTCGGTTTCATTAATAACGAAAATATTGCCATTTATATTGATAATCAGGAAATAGACGGCACTTATACCGGCACAATATCAACGATTGAATATAAATCAGGCAATGCTGCATTTGGCGTTGGAAGCAATGAAACATCAGCCTTTAACGGACGAATCGATGATAGCCGCATCTACAACCGTTATCTGGATACTTTAGAAATAGACGACATTTATCACCTTGAATACCAGTGTCCTTCATCGCTTGATACGGTTGTCGCTTCAATTTGTGAAGGCGAACTGTACCCGGTTGGCGATTCTGTATACACAGAAACCGGCTGGCATACAACAGTAATGGAAAATCAGTATGGTTGCGATTCGACTATTGTGCTCAATTTAACGGTAAATACCGTCTACACAGAGAATGTTACAGCAAGTATTTGCGAAGGAGAAAGCTATCTGGTAGGAGACTCCGTGTATACCGAATCGGGTTTTTATACGAATATTTTAGAAAGTCAATATGGTTGCGACTCAACAGTTTTGCTCGATTTAACAGTTAATCCGATTTACACAGAAAATGTTACAGCAAGTATTTGCGAAGGAGAAAGCTATCTGGTAGGAGACTCCGTGTATACCGAAACGGGTTTCTATACCACTATAATTGAGAGTCAGTATGGTTGCGACTCAACTGTTATACTCGATTTAACAGTTAATCCCGTTTACACAGAAAATGTTTCAGCAAGTATTTGCGAAGGAGAAAGTTATACGGTGGGCGACTCTGAGTTTACCGAATCGGGTTTGTATACCATTATATTTGAAAATCAATACGGTTGCGACTCAACAATAATGCTTGATTTGACAGTTAATTCTTCCTATGAGATTGATCTGGATGAAACACTATGCGAAGGAGAATCTTTTACAATTGGAGATGAAACGTTTGATGTAGCAGGAGAGTACACAATTCCTTTAACTACTGTTCAGGGCTGTGATTCTGTAATTAACCTCAATTTAACCGTAAACCCGCTTCCTTATGTTGACCTTGGCCCGGATACAACCATTACAACCGAAGAATTGCTAATTCTCGATGCCGGACCCGGATTTGAAAGTTATCTGTGGAATACAGACGAAACAACGCAAACCATTGAAATTGGAGATAATTTAGAGGTTGGGAACTATCATTTTTATGTAGATGTTACAAATAATTATGGTTGTTCCGGAGGCGATACCATCTTTGTAACCGTTGAGGTGCCTGAAAGTATTCAGGAAACCCTGAAAACACAGGTAAAAATTTATCCGAACCCGACCCAGGGGCGTTTGGCAATCGAATTTGAACAAACATTGAGCAATGCAGCAATTTCAATCCTTAATCAACAAGGACAAGTAGTTCGTTATAAGCAAATTATTGGCGGCAGCACACTTGTTAACGAGTTTGAAATATCTGATTTGTCTGATGGAGTTTATCTTATCCGGATCAGTGGAGATAAATACAAATTTGTTCAGCCGGTTATTTTGAAAAAATAGAAAAAAATGCATTGCAAAACAGAGTTTTATCGAGGAAACTCTATACTACCGGATAAAAACCCAAAGTGAGTAATTTTTGCTCACGAAAGATAAAAATAAAACACTTGTTGTCCTTGCAGGGGCAGCACACTAAAAACCCGGGCAATGTCCCGGGTTTTTTTGAAATTTCACAAGGTATATATTTCAATTACTCATACCCACAAGCAACCCCACGACCCTTCGTGAGCTCGCCTCGTGCCTCGGCTCGGTTCCATTTTGGTGCGGTTGGAAGCACTTTAATTCTCATCCACCATCCAAACCCTCACCCCCGCCAATCAACCAAATGTTTTGTTTCGGCCAGTGTATTGGTTTTGCCGTACAAAAAGTCATTGTCGTTTTTTGGGGAGCACATCATTGGGTGGTTCGATGTTAATTTGTTTTTTATATTGATGCTTTCCGTGATTTTTTGGGCATGTCCGCCCCACAATATCCAACAGGTGTCTGGCGATTTTTGGTTGATGTAGTGAAGCAGCTCGCCGGTAAAGTTGCGCCACAATTTGCTATGGCTGGCCGATTTGCCCGTTTCGCATGTTAGGGCTGTGTTGAGTAGCAAAACGCCTTGTTTTTCCCAGGCTTTGAATAGTTGGTTGGGCTCGGTAATGGCGCCATTTTCGCGGTTCCATTCGCGTATGTTTTTGAACGAATCAACTTTGTTATAATACGTCTTGTAAATGAGGCGGATAATGTTTTTCAGCGAAACCTGGCGAAAAGGAGCATCCCAGGTTTGGAGCGTGCCAACTTCAAATGCGCGACCTGTGGCTACATTTTCCTGAGGGTAGGGGTCCTGGCCGAGAATAATGACTTTGACTTTGCTTAACGGCACGGTCAAAAAATGAAGTACCCTTTCTGTGGTTGGTGTGTAGGGTTTTTTACCGATGTTTTTTTCAATTTTTTGCAGTTCTTTAATGTTGGGTTGATCCAGGAATCCGTTCCATGAATTATGCAGAGGTTGATGAATGTTTTGCAGGAATATCGACATGTATTTTAAAAAATTTGAGTACGGTAATTATTTAGTTCCTTTTCTATTGCGGGTGCATCGGGCATTATAGTGTACAGCAGTTGCTTAAAGCCCGGCCCGTGGTTGGGGTGTTTGGTATGGCAAAGCTCGTGAATAATCACATAGTCGATCATGGGTTGCGACAGTCGCATAAGCTGAATGTTGAAAGAAATATTGCCATGCGATGAGCAACTGCCCCAACGTGTTTTGTTGTTCCTGAACGAAATTTTGTTGACGTTAAAACCATAATTTGCTGCCAATTCCCGTGTGCGTGGAACAATATATTGAACAGCATCATTTTTCAGTGCAAGGTTAATGATTTGTCTTATAGAATCCTGAAACTGTACCGACTCTGTTTTATAATGCTGCGGTATTTCAATAGTGTAAGCTGGAGGGGAACCGGCCAAATGCAAACGCTCAACATCTTTTTTTTGCAGCCGAAATTCATTGTAAAACGTTTTAATTACAGAACCATTTTCATAAAATGTTTTCGTTTGTTCAATCTTTTGATTATACCGTAGTTTTTCAATAATCCAGGCCTTTTTCCGTTCGAGCACACGCATTATTTGCTGTTCAGAGGCTTTGTAAGGTGCAGAAATGGTTACATCTTCAAATGGCTTTAGCCGGATATTAAAATTTTTAATACCTTTTTTAGGTATAATTTTTACTGCACCTATGTCTTTATCTTCCAGATAGTAATGCTTCGCGGTCATAAATGCAAAAAAAGCAAAAATTC
>CAYPSX010000110.1:0-13019 GCA_964413185.1 uncultured Bacteroidales bacterium | reverse complement strand
CCGATCATGCCATGAAGCATCCCGGGCAACTTTCCGGTGGTGAATGTCAACGCGCAGCCGTTATCAGGGCACTCATCAACCAACCCGATTACCTGCTGGCCGATGAACCCACAGGCTCGCTCGATGAAGAAGCCGCCGAAAACCTGGGAAATTTGCTCGTGGAAATGAACAAAAAGCACAACGTAGCTACCGTGCTGGTAACACACGCCATGTCGCTGGCCAATAAAATGCAAACGAAATATCGTCTCACAAAAGGAATACTGGATAAAATACAATGAACATTGGCAAATACATCTTCAAAAGCATTGTGTACTATCGCAAAAAGCACCTCGTTGTGCTTATTGGCACTGTTATCAGCACGGCAGTTCTGACAGGTGCGCTCATTATTGGCGATTCGGTTGAACACAGCCTGAAAACACTGGTTGATCTGCGACTTGGCGAAACACGCTACGCACTCACTTCAGGCGACCGTTTTTTTCGTACAGAACTGGTTGCCGAAATGGAACAAGATGCAAACACGCCGGTTGTAGCTGCACTTCAGACTCGCGGAATTGCTATAAACCAGCAAAACCAGGCACGCATTAACCAGGTAAATATTTGGGGAATCGACAAAGGTTTTAAACAAATTTACCCTTCGGCATACACACAAATTGATGAAAATGAGGTGATAATAAACGCTTATGTTGCGCAAAAGCTCAGCCTCAAAAACGGCGATGCCCTTCTGCTTCGCATGGAACAGGCAAATCAAATTCCGGCCAACGCCCCTTTTGTTAACGATGAAAACAGTACATTTGCTATCCGCCTGACCGTAGCCGGCATTGCGCCCAATGATGAAATGGGGCGTTTCAGCCTCCAAAGCAACCAAAACGCCCTTGCAGCCGTGTTCGTAGACAGAAAATTTCTGGCGAAAAAGCTACAAGTAAAAGGATTGGCCAATGTAATGCTTGCCCCTCACAACCCTGAAAAAGAACTCAGCTCCACGGAACTGGAAACCTCCATCCAGAAAAACTGGCAACTGCAAGATGCTGCCCTGCAAATCGATTCCCTAACCAACGGATGGTTGGAGATAACATCGAATCGCATATTTATTGACGAACATATTGGCCGGGGTATTGATCAACTTGAAGTACCAAACCACAAAATACTCACTTATCTTGTCAACACCCTGCAAAAAGACGGGAACAACACCCCCTATTCATTTGTAACAGCCACAACTCCGGAAATTTCGCAGCAAAAAATCGAAGATCACGAAATAATTATCAACCAATGGTTGGCCAACGATTTACAGGCAGAAATCGGAGACAGCATCAAACTAAAATATTACGTTATCGGGGCTTTACGCAGCCTCAAAACCGATTCGGCAATGTTCAGCGTTTCGGGCATCATTCCCAATCAGACCGAACAAGTAAACAACCGACTCATGCCCGAATTCCCGGGCCTGGCCGATGCAGGAAGCTGTAGCCAGTGGGAAACAGGCGTCCCTGTTGACCTCGACCGAATCAGGGACAAAGATGAAACCTATTGGAATGAATACCGGGGAACACCCAAAGCTCTTATTTCCATCAACATGGGAAAAAAACTCTGGAAAAATGCCTACGGATCGGCCACTGCATTTCGCTTTCCTGCCCTGGAAATATCATCGACTCAACTAACCGAAAACATAATGTCGCGCCTCGCTCCTGCCGACCTTGGATTTGTTTTTCATCCGGTGTACGAAGAAGGGTTACGCGCTGCCTCAAGCGGCGTTGATTTCGGTGGATTATTCCTAAGCTTATCGTTTTTCGTTATTGCAGCGGGCTTGCTGCTTACAGTGCTGCTGCATGCGCTCAACACAGAATCGCGCAAAGCAGAAAATGGAATTTTGTCGGGTATGGGATTCACCAAAAAACAAATTTTACACATCCGGTTGCGCGAATCGTTGGTGATTACAACAATTGGCGGCATCATAGGCGCGCTGCTCGGCGTACTGTACAATTCAGCCCTAATGGCCGGTATCAATCGCGTTTGGCATGATATTGTTCGCACAGAAATGATTTCGGTACATTTGCAACCCGCCACGCTTATCATTGGAGCGTTGAGTGGAATTATTGTATCGATGCTAGCCATTTATTTTGTTACAAAACGAAAAATCAAAGAGCCCGCCGTATTGCAAATAAAAGGACTACCGCACTTTAAAACTCTGGCAACAAGCAAAAAGCCTGTGAAAAGTTATTTAATTTTTCTTATTTCCCTCGCCATTGCTTTGGTTATGAGTACGTATGGCGCCATACAGAATGCCGGACAAAACGCAGGATTATTCCTGGGAGCAGGTGGTTTTATGTTGATGTCGTTATCGGCACTGATCAACATTTACCTCATTCATCAAATTAAAAACAAAAAACAAAGCATACCCAATTCTTTCAAACTGGCCATAAAAAATGCAGCCCGGAATAAAGCACGGAGCCTCACAACCGTAGTTCTTCTGGCGCTGGGCACCTTCAGCATACTGATAACCGGCGCTAACCGGAAAACGTTTCACGGCGCCGAAAACAACCGAAATTCAGGAGCCGGCGGGTATTTATATTGGGCCGAAGCAACGGTTCCCGTTCCGTACGACCTCAATACAGCCGAAGGCCGCGAAAAATACGCCCTGGGGAACGACCCCGCCCTAAAAAATGTCGATTTTGTGCAACTGTACAGCAAAACGGGAGACGATGCCAGTTGCCTGAACCTCAACCAAGTACGTAAACCGCAAATACTAGGTGTTGATGCTGCAGCATTTGACACAACCGGTGCATTTTCGTTCCAGCAAATGCACAAAGTGATGGACAAATCGCATCCGTGGCGAATATTGAAAAAGCGTTTTAACGACACGGTTATTCCGGCCATTGCCGACCAAACTGTGCTTACCTGGGGATTGATGAAATCTGTTGGCGATACCCTAACCTACCTCGATGAAAAAGGCAGGAAACTGCACCTCAAGATTGTCGGCGGGCTGAGCAGCTCCGTTTTCCAGGGCAATGTACTCATTGACAGCAAACTATTTACAGAGCACTTTCCATCATCGTCGCAAACCAAATACATGCTGATTGATGCACAAGAAAAAGAGAAAAGCGAAATAGCTGAAACACTACGATTTGCGCTTGAAGATCATGGAATAGAACTGACACCTGCGAAAGAGCGATTGCGCGAGTTTTACTCAGTTACCAATACGTACCTCAGCATTTTTCTGCTGCTTGGCGGACTGGGCGTTATCATTGGCACCATTGGACTGGGCATTGTGCTGCTGAGAAACCTGTTGGACAGGAAACAGGAAATTGCAGCCATGCGCGCACTGGGATTTAATCGTCGCGCAGTTTTCAACATCATTTTTTACGAAAATTTTGCATTACTTGCTGCCGGACTGGGTACAGGATTAATTTCAGCTATCGTTGGCATGCTTCCCAGCCTGCTCACACCGGCATTTTCTGTACCTTATGCGTTCATTTCCATAATTTTGCTCGCCATATTGTTATCGGGCATTTTGTGGATTTTCTTCCCTGCCCTCAAAGCAACCCGCACAAACATCGCAGAGGCGTTGAAGAATGAATGATTAAAAAAGATAGGTCATACCCAACCTGACCCCTGAGATAGTACCTGCAATCAGCTCTGAATTTAATGCCCAGTTTCTGTTAAAATAATAGCTTCCGCCTGCATGTAAGCTGAAATATGGGCCTGAATTCCGTGGGCCGGTATAAGTTATGTCATTGACATCTTCGACTGAAAGTACGGTAAATCCTAATGCTACACCTCCATAAACATGATATGGAGCCCTGAGCTTGAGTAATTTATTAAAATGATAACTTCCCCGGCCGGCGATAACATAAGAAGTATTATAAAATGTTATACCCTGAAAAGAATTGCTCTGCCGACGAAAAGAAAACTCTCCTCCAACAGATATTTCTTTAAATATCATTGTTTCGACCCGCCCGTAAAATGGCACGCCCCAAGATGATACCCCGGCTCCAAAACTTGTATACCAGTCCTGATATCCGGGTAACCGGTTACCTTTTGGCAAATCTGACTGCGCCATAAGGTTTGAAAAGGCAAGAAAAAACATTATGGTTACAATGAAGTTCCGCATATTTATCAAATATTTTTCTGCAAAAGTAATATAATTGCCATTTTTGTATCTTGAAACCCGTAAAAATTTACAAATTATGGAATGTAAAAAAGATTCAAATCTGGGTATATGTAACTGCTCCTACCCTTGTCCACGAAAAGGCTTGTGTTGCGAATGCGTTGCTCACCACAGAAAAAAAAGTGAATTGCCGGCGTGCTATTTCCCTGATGATGCAGAAAAAACATACAACAGAACAATTGAATATTACTTACAAGTAACCGGAGAATAATAACTCTCTCATTTCATTCATCATTACAATTTAAATAATGGATAAACAGACTCATCATTCAAAAAAAGCAGTAACTCCTGAATTATTGCTACCTGCAGGTAATATGGAAACCTTTAAAGCGGCTATTGCGGGGGGTGCTGATGCTGTTTACCTGGGAATTAAAAACTTTAACGCGCGCGGCAGGGCACAAAATTTCACCTGGAAACAGTTGGCAATTGCCCTGGCTATAGCAAAAAAACATAAAGCGAAAATATATATCACCCTCAATACAGTGATTAAAAACACGGAAATTGAAGAACTTGTCGACACACTTCACACACTAAATCAAATAAAGCCGGATGCAGTAATTATACAGGATTGGGGCGTGTATTTTCTCATAAAAAAATTCTTTCCAGACATTCCTGTGCATGGTAGTACGCAAATGGGCATACATAACAGTCAGGGGGTCAATTACGCTGCAGATAATCACTTTGAACGTGTAATTTTGGCGCGCGAATTAACCATGGAAGAATTAAAGGCAATTGTTCAGAAAAGCCGGACAGAAACTGAACTTTTCATCCATGGAGCACTGTGCTATTCTTTTTCCGGTATGTGTTTGTATAGTAGTTTTATTGGCGGACAGGGAGCCAATCGGGGGTTATGTAAACAACCTTGCCGCAGGGTTTTCCATCAAAACAAACAATCGACATTTCCATTTAGCCTGAAAGATTTGGAGACTATTGAATTGATCCCTCAAATCAAAAAACTGGGTATCAACTCACTAAAAATTGAAGGCAGGCTCAAATCAGCCAATTACGTTTATACAGTAGCCAAGGCCTACAAAAGTGTTCTGCAAGACCCAAATAATGTCTCAAATGCTAAAGAAATGCTCAAAATGGATATGGGACGCGACAAAACAAGTTATTTCCTGGGCGAAAAAATTACAAATGCCATTACAGACCGTACTGCTACAGGTTTTGATCTGGGTTATGTCAAACATGTTGGTCACGACTTCCTTCGCCTGCAAACAACTCTGGATATACACAAAGGCGACAGGATTAGGGTTGTGCATAAAAACGGCACACAAACAGCTTTTAAAATATCCGAATTTGATGTTTCTGATAACACCTATACCATTAAACAAATACCTGAAGCCCCTTTTGCCAATAAAGATAAGGTGTATCTGGCATCGCGAAAAGATGTAAAACTAACTACACCGGAAGAGCCCGATATCGAATTAAAAATTAACCCTACTCCGTCTCAACTTAAGAAGCAGGTTCTGGAAAGTATATCATCAGTAAAACAAAATAAAAAAGGACAAAAACAAAAGTCTTTTTATGTGCGCATCAATAATATCGACTGGATTAAGAAAGTTAACTTCAATGACATCTCGGGATTGATCATCCAGCTCCCATTGGACAAAATTGACCAGTTAAAAACAAATGTACCGTTTATAAGGAAAAACATCGACAAAATAATAATTGAACTACCTGCTTTTATTCCCGAAAAACAAATTGGCAATTGGCAATCGGCCATCAATAAGCAAAAAGGGAAAGGTATTAAAAAATTCATGATCAGCCACCTGTCGCAACAAGCATTTTTTCATCCCAAAGACTACATCATTGCAAATGAAAATATCTACACATTTAATGATGCCGCTATATCTTTATTGCACGATAAAAAAATTGCAAATTTCACGTATCCGCTAGAAAATGATAAAGAAAACCTAAAAGATTACAACCACAAAAACGGAATTGTACCCGTATACTTCAAACCTAAACTGTTCTTTTCCAGAATGCCGGTCAAATTAGACACAAAAAAAATACTGCACGATGACTACAACCTGTCTCTTGAATATACAAAACAAAACAACCTGAACTATATCTATCCGCAAGACCCCGTCTCTTTTACGCATTATACAGATACCCTTTTCAAACAAGGTTTTACCAAATTCCTCATTGATTTCAGTTTTGAAAAACCTTCGTCAAATCGCTGGAAAACAGTATTGAAACGCACAAAATTTTCAGAACAAATCCAGCCTGCCTATAGTTTTAACCTCAAAAAAGGTCTCATTTAACCCTGTGCTGAACGATTTGATAAAAAAACGCTTTAATACAGACCCGGTTAGAAATTCAAAAAATACTCTGTAATTCTATTTAGGTCGGAAACAAACACTTCATTTTTTTAATTTATTGATATTTGTTGTAAATTTATCCGAAACTCTAACTAAAAAATATCGAAAATGAAAAAACTCAGGACAATTCTGATAGTAGTAAGCGTAATGGCTATTATGGCCTCATGCTCTAAACCAGACCAACATCTGAATACCATACCGGTATCATCACAGGTTGTAGGGTCAATAGATTTAATGAGCTTTGCCAAAAAAGCCGAGCTTTACGATATGGAACAATACACGTTCTATGTTGAAGCAATGAAGGAATTTAAAGAAAACAACCCGCAAATGCATGCTGTTGTGCAGGATATAATCTCCAATCCCTTAAGCACGGGGCTTCGCTACAGGGAAGACATGTTCTTTTTTATTGAAAACTCACAGAGCAATCCATTTATGGGGCTTACCATGTCAATAAGGAGTGCAGATGATTTTGACAAATTTATTAAAGAAGTAACAGCAGCATCTGAAGGAATTGATAAAGTTAATTTGAAAGAAGGGCTCAACTACATATACAATCAAAACGGGATGCTAATCATATACGATAAGCAAAAGATGCTCAATGTAGTAAAAGATGGTGCACAAGAAGACGAATTATTTGAATACGCCAAAAGCCTCATGTTGCAAGATGCTGAAACATCCATTGTATCGCACAGTGACTGGTCAAACTTCAGCAAAGAAAAAAAAGACATGAACCTTTGGATAGCCACAGGGAAATTTTCACAAACACCCCAAGCAGCAATGCTTACAAGTCAGCTACCGTTTAAAACCGACAACATTTTTGCACATATTTATATTGACTTTAAAGATGATGGTATTTATGGCTCATCCAAAACTATATTCAATGATGAAATACAACAAATGCTGGACGATTATCAATTCATGAAACCCGGATTCGACACGAAACTACTTACGTATTTACCTGAAGAGAATTACATTTCTACAGGTTTTGCAATCAATCCGGAAGCCATATACAAATGGGCAAACGACATTCCTTCGTACAAAAAGGCCATTGAAAATGTAGGTAAGAGTTCCCCGTTGAGTTTCGAAAAATTTGTTAAAAGCCTGGGAGGTGATATTATCATTGCCGTGCATGGCATAAATATTCCGGAAGACCCAATAACCACGGAACCATCGAAGAACCAAACCATAACGGCCAATGCCACGGCAATATTATCCATGAACGATGCAGAAACATACAATCAACTAACCCAACTTATACCGCAGGAATTATTTGAAAAGAAAGACGGTTTTTATAGTGGCAATTTTAAGGGAGTAGATGTACTTTTTGGATTGTTCGACAATAACCTTATTGTTACAACTGACAAAATGATTATTGACGGTGCTCAAAATGGCGGATTGGACAAAAATTTGGCAGATACTGACCTCAAAAATCTTTTTAGTAATAAAACTTTTATGTACATGAATTTAGATCAGGCCACTTATCCTGAAAACATAAAAAAAATGTTGGCACAAAATATGGATAAAAAAGGACTAGAGGTTTTCAACGCTATTACTGATATTACTAAAGAAGCAAGAGCGTATGGAGAAAAGGTTGGTTTAGGAAAGTTTGAGTTCCAAATGAAAAACACCGATGGCAACTCATTGCACACAATTCTAAAACTAATTGACAAGATCAATCAAATTGATAAGAAATCTCAAAAATTAGCTGATACCGGCAGGTAGATTACTAAAATAAAAAAAAGAGAGGAGTGCTGCTGATGTTGCGGTACTCCTCTTTTTTTTACACGGAAAAGGAAACCTTTAACATCAAATAAACGTATGTCAATAATAAATATACATGAAGAAAAAATTATCAGAATTGTAATTTTGGCTAATTTATTGTATATTTGTATTGGGTTTTTAATCGACAGTTTTAAACTGTCGTCATGGTTTTAAGGGTTAATAACGGTGCGAGAGGAAATTTATGTTTCCTCTCGTTTCTGTTTGCACCTTTTACAAAAGGTCTAAACCTGAATAACCTCTTTGCCCATAAAGTGGCAAACAAGTTCTACATTGCATGTAATATCAGAATTTTGATAAGGTTATGCGCTTTCTTGTTAGAGAGACAGAAAAACTTATAAATAAGGTAAAACTTTTTCCAGTTTCATACCACGCGAACCTTTAATCAAGATGGTTTTGTTTTTCAATTTATTTGTTTCCAGGTGTTTAGATAACTCATCAACATTTTTAAACCAGTAAGGAGTTGAATCATCTTTTAGCTCTAAAAATTCATTCCCAACAAAAAAAACATGCTCAAAGTTATTGCTATCTGCAAGGTAATGAACAATTACATCATGCTCCCGGTTACTAACCCGTCCAAGCTCCAGCATATCGCCTAAAATAAGAACTTTCGCGTTTGCCTCAAACTTGATAAAATCATCAATAGCCAATTTCATTGATGTTGGGTTGGCATTGTAGCTATCTACAATCAATTGATTGTTTTCTGTTTGCATAAGTTGCGAACGATAATTACCCGGAATAAATTCCTCCAGTGCCTTTTTTATGTCTAAATCATCCACATCGAAAAAGTTTCCAATGCAAACTGCAGCAAGGGCATTTTCAAAATTATAACTACCAACCAAATTTAATTCTATATACCTCTTATTATCAGACCAATTTAGTTCTGCATCATCGTAAACCATTTCGCCTGTTGATATCCATTTGAAACTAACCATTGGGCTTTCCTTTACAATTTGCCCCTGGCAATGCGTAAACCGCGAAACACCATAATGAATGGTTTTGCGTGGCGGGTTCATATCTTCAAGGTATTCATTATCGTAGTTAACAAAAGCGGTTCCGTTGTTTATGTAGAGATAATCATAAAGCTCTCCCTTTGTTTGCATTACAGTTTCAAAAGAACCAAATCCTTCGAGGTGAGCTTTACCAACGTTTGTAATAACTCCATGAGTAGGTGCTGCAATTTCACATAATTCTTTGATGTCTCCTGACTTACTGGCACCCATTTCAATAATGGCCATTTCATACTCTTCTGTTATTTGCAGTAGAGAGAGTGGCACACCAATATGATTATTGAGATTGCCCCGCGTTACAAATGTTTTATACTTTTTATTGAGCACTTTACCGGTGAGTTCTTTTGTCGTTGTTTTCCCATTGGTACCGGTAATAGCTATAACCGGAATATCAAATTGGCTACGATGATACTTTGCAAGGTCTTGAAGTGTTTTTAGTGCATTATCGACCAAAATAAAACGGTCATTTTTAACAACATCCGAATCATCAACTACAGCAAATCTGCATACCTCCAAAGCATCTTCGGCAAATTTATTACCATCGAAATTCTCCCCTTTTATTGCGAAGAATATACTATTTGGTAAAGGCTTCCTTGAATCGGTGGTGATCTTTGGATACTTTTGAAATATTTTATACAAATCTGTAATGTTCATGCAGTAAAGATAAAAATTCTTTATCAATAACATCGCTTTTACTCCAAATTTGTGATTTGTATTCCAGCAAAACACAAATTCATTAGATAATCATCGTTTTTGATCTACTTTGTTTAAGTTATTTAACAAAAAAAAGACTGCCAATGCAGTCTTTTTTTTGTTAATTTATTTTAATAATTTATTTTGATAATTAATACGTTGCCGGTTCACCGAGTCTTGTCATAGCACAGCGAAACCCAAGGTCATCGCGAGCATCATCTTCTTGCAGGTACCTGCGTGTTCCCGGACTCAACCAATAAATGCGATCTCTCCAGCCTCCACCTTTGAATACACGTGTATGGTCATTAATAAGTGAAGTTGCATCGGGATCTTCAGGACTTTTACCTGTATAGTACATTCTTTGGGAACCTGTTCCCATAGCTTCATCTTCATCGTTGTAATAAATGCTTGAAGATAAATCACCGTCCATATAGTTGATATTATCTGCTTTACGGTAATTTCTTCGGCCATAGGCTTCTTCATCGGTTACAGGACGATATTGAATACGTCCGAGGCTGTCTTTACGAGCAATTTTACCTTCAGCATCGCGTACTTGTGTTTTGAATACATTTCCACGGAATGGGCGGAATTCGTTAAAATCAACAAAAGTCATTGGACGGTATACATCGAGTACCCACTCATTAACATTACCAGCCATATTGTAAAGTCCAAAATCGTTTGGCCAATATGAATATACATTTCTGGTAATATCTCCTTTGTCATTCAGGTCTCCTGCAACACCCATCATGTCGCCTGCTCCACGTACAGCATTTGCTCGCATGTCTCCGCGTACTGATGATTTTTCTTTACGCATGCGGTCTCCGTCCCAGGGATATATGCGGCGTTCATATACACGTTCCCCGACAGATGTTCCAATTAATGCTGTGGCAGCATATTCCCATTCTGCTTCGGTTGGCAGCCTGTATTTTGGCAGAAAGATTCCATCTTCCATTCTCACTTTCCGGGTATCCTTATTTGGATCTAAATCAGGAAGTGGCTCATCAACAGCACCTTCATACTGATCAGCCAGATAGGCTTCGGTATTGAAGTTCGCCTCATCTTGCTGGTTTGGATCGGGTAACAATACACCTATATCAATTAGTCTTTTTTCGTTTACCCGATCGGTGCGCCATTCGCAGAAGTCACTGGCTTGCAACCAATTAACACCCACTACAGGATAAGACTGGTATGCCGGGTGGCGGAAATAATATTCAACATAAGGTTCGTTGTAAGCTAATGGTCTGCGCCATACCAGTGTATCTGGCAGAGCATTTTTGTGAACGTCTTTATAACTTACAAAAACTCTTTTTAGCCAATATAAATACTCTCTGTAGTTAACATTTGTCACTTCTGTTTCATCCATATAAAATGAAGAAACGGTAAGCTGGCGTGGGAAATTATCCCATTCATGCATAACATCTTGTTCGGTACGCCCCATAATAAATGTACCACCTTCGACGAGAACAAGTCCCGGACCTGTTTCCTGATCATAATAATCTCCATAAAACTGGAAACCACCATTTTCCGGATTGTTATATTCCCATCCGGTTACATTGGAAGTTTCCTTACTACATGATGCAATTAAAAAAATTGCAACGATAAATAATAAATTGAACGCGCGAATTTTCATAGTTTTCCGGTTTAGGTTCATGTTACAAATATATATAAAATGAACAGATTTTGTACTTTTTTATTAAAAACTTAAACAATTCTTATTCTTTAATTTTTTATATCTTTCCTTAAAGTCTGTTAAATAATAACTTACAGCGATTTCGTGAGTTCCTGTTAATGCTCCGGAACCGTTGATTGGTATATCATAGCTATATGAAAACTCAAAATTCCGGTTTTTTATTGTGGCCATAATCACTAAAAAACTGCTTTGTAAAGGGAAATGGCTCCTAATCCAAAGACCTCCTCCAACATTATTATAAAATGCGTATACGCCGGTTGAGAGATGATTGTTACCTTTTTGCTTCTCAAATATCAATTGCGGAGCAAAAAAACCATCTCTGGCACCCTGTAAACGATAAGGTATTCGTGCTGCGTAGTGAAATGTGTATTTACGGTATAAAAAGGAATTTACCTGTATAGAACTGGTCTGGGGTTCGGTTATATGCTTGCTGGCAAAACCCAGATAATGTATTTTATAATTGAGCCCTATACCGGCACTGATATCATAAATGAACGATGAGGCAGGTTTAACATTTCTCTGTGCATTCCCGCCGGAAACTACATCAGAAGGAAGAATCATCTCTGATGTATTGTATGAACGAAAAATACCACCTGCTTCAATTCCCATCGTTAAAAAAACATCCTCCACAATGCTGACTTTTCTTGAAAACTGAAAACTAAAAAGGCCCTGGCGCATTAAGCCTTCTTCCTGCCACTGAAATACACCTCCCAGACCGGATTTTGTTTCTTCAAATGGCACATCAAATGCCATTGAGTATGTTGTATGATCAAGTGGCCCCCAAGCTGCATTTCGATAGTGAACAAAGGCACGACCGCAGCTTTGCAAAGCAGTTAATGCAGGATTCAAATAAATGGGGTTTCGATAGAATTGGGAGTAAACGATATCCTGAGCTACTGTGCTTTTAATTGATAACAACACCAGCAGCCCTAAGATAATGGCAATGATTTTTTGGCTATTTCTCAAAATAGATTTCCCTAATTCAATTCACAATAAAGTACGCAACCAACAATAATTTATTATCCATGGCGTTTTCAAAAGCAAATATTCATTCCTGGCAATTTGCAGATGAAACAAACAAAACTATGCGATTTTTAATTAAAATAGGTAAAAAAAAACGAGTAATTAGCCTGATTTTGATGATTTATAATTTTAAATTGACAGATTTGCGCTTTATGGCAAATTTAAAAAAGTCTGAATGTTCGTGTATATAAAACAAATCTGATAATAACCTGTTCCAAATGCATAGCGGGACATGAATAACAACAAATGAAAATTAATCTCTTAAATATTGAAATAAGATGAGTAAATATCTGGTAATTATATTTTTGGTCATTTCAACAGCGCTTTCAGCTCAAAACAAT
>CAYPSX010000109.1:0-13087 GCA_964413185.1 uncultured Bacteroidales bacterium | reverse complement strand
TCCCGATTCTCGAGGACAGGCTTTGAACTTGAACTTTTCGAACCGAGCCACGACTAAAACTTAATCTCGAACGAATTTTATTATTAAACAACTTAAAGGAGTATATTACTTACTTTGCTTTTTGTGGCGAGCTCTATATGGCCATTGAAATCAAAATTATAAACATATAAATCAAGCAATAAAAAAAGGTAGTTTTCTGGCAAACTCTAAGTAACTTTATAACTTTACATCGAACTCACTATATTTAATCGATAATTATGAAACCTCCATGACACAGCTTTTGACAAATTAATGCTGAGCATGCCGAAGTACACGCGCATGATTATTTGGAATATTCCATTAAAACGCTGAATGTCAGAAATAGGAGGTTCCATCTGACAACTAAAATCAAAATTATAAACAGATGAAACAGAGTTTAATTTTTTTAGCGTTCGCTATGTCAATTTTAGGCTGCCAAACAAATAAAAATCAGATGATTGTAAAATCGCCCGACAAGAATATTCAAATCTACTTCCAGCTCAACGAGGCAGGGGAACCGGGATATTCCGTTGTTTTTAAGGAAGATACGGTTGTAAAACCATCAGCAATGGGGTTTGAGTTTACAGATCAGCCCATGCTTGCATCCGATTTTCGGATCGTGGAAACCCGCATGAAAACAATAGAAGAAACATGGAAAATGCCCTGGGGCGAACAAATCGAAGTGGAGAATAATTACAATGAAATGATGATTTCGTTGCAGGAAAAGCAGGCTCCCAAACGATCGATGAATATTTATTTTCGTGCATACAATGATGGCATTGGTTTTCGATACGAGTTTCCCAAACAACCCGCGATGGATACCCTGCTTATTGCCGAAGAAAATACAGAGTTCAAATTATCAGGCAATCATAAAGTGTGGTGGATACCCGGCGATTGGGATATTTACGAACATTTGTACACAGAATCTCACTTTTCTGAGATTAATGCAACCGACAGTAGCACGCAAAACCTGGCACAAACCCACATTCCTGAAAACGCAGTAAACACACCCGTAACGATGCGCTCAGAATCGGGATTACATATCAGCTTTCACGAAGCTGCGCTTACTAATTATCCCGGAATGACATTAAAAGTTTTTCCTGAAAAACTGGAAATGAAAAGTGTTTTGGTGGGAACAGAAAGACATTCGTATAAAGCAAAAGTTGGTATTCCGTTTAAAACACCCTGGCGTACGATCCAAATTGCAGAGAAAGCTACAGACCTCATTGCTTCAAAACTAATTGTGAATTTGAATGAACCCAACAAGCTGGGAGATGTAAGTTATTTTCAACCCATGAAGTACAATGGAATTTGGTGGGAAATGCATCTTGATAAATCAAAGTGGGATTATGCCAGTGGAAATCACGGCGCCACAACCGAAAACGCCAAACGCTATATCGATTTTGCCGCTGAAAACGACATTGGCGGCGTGCTTATTGAAGGTTGGAACACCGGCTGGGAAAATTGGATTGGCGTAGACGATCGCGAAGGTATATTCGACTTTGTAACGCCTTATCCCGACTACGACTTGCACGAAGTGGTTCGCTATGCCGGGGAAAAGGGCGTTGAAATAATCATGCACCATGAAACTTCAGCAGCCGTAACCACTTACGAAAAACAAATGGATACCGCTTTTCAATTAATGGAATCGCTTGGTATTCATACCGTTAAAACAGGATATGTAGGCAAGATCATTCCCAAAGGAGAATATCATCACGGCCAGTTTATGGTCAATCATTACAGAAAAGTCCTGAAAAATGCAGCCAAATATAATATCGCCATTAATGCACATGAGCCCATCAAAGCAACAGGAATTCGCCGCACATATCCCAATGCAATATCGCGTGAAGGATTGCGGGGGCAGGAATTTAATGCCTGGGCATCGGATGGCGGCAATCCCCCGGCACATCTGCCAACAGTAGCATTCACGCGTATGCTTGCCGGTCCCATTGATTTTACTCCGGGCGCGTTCAATATTAAACTGGATCCGTACAAACCCGATAATCAGGTAAATACTACCATTGCGCAGCAGTTGGCTTTGTATGTAGTTATTTACAGTCCCGTACAAATGGCGTGCGATTTGCCCGAACACTACGAAAGAAACCCGGCCTTTCAATTCATACGCGATGTGGGCGTCGATTGGTCGCAAACGGAAGTGATTAACGGCGAAGTTGGCGAATTTGTGACCATTGCGCGCAAAGAAAAGCAAACCGGAAATTGGTTTTTAGGAAGTATTACCAATGAAGAACCACGTGAGCTAAAGGTTTCATTATCATTTCTTGACGAAAATAAAACATACCGGGCTATCATTTATAAAGATGCTGAAGGTGCACATTGGGATAACGCTTCTCAAAAAATCGAAATTGATACTATACAGGTAACCGCACAAAAAACAATTCAGTTGAAGTTAGCTCCCGGAGGCGGATGCGCGATTTCTTTTATAAAAACTTGATCTGTAATGAGTTCGTGTGTTATTGTTCCGATGATGAATTAATACGACCCAAAAAACTTCAAAAAAGTTTATTTACATAAAACACAATTCTTATATTTGATACACAAATTGATAGGGTTACCAAGATTGTTTCACACCAATGAAATTTCACAAATTGATTTTTTTTCTTTAACCAATATTTCGTAATCTTGTAAATTATTTGTTAATGTGGCCGCTTATGGCCTATAAAAAATTACAACAGGTTTGTAATTTGATGTTTAACCAAAATTTGTTCTTATGTCATTAAAACAAAAGACGAAAGAGCTTTTAAAAAGAAGGGCCATTGCGGAGCAGGGTGGAGGCGATAAGGCAATCCAGAAGCAAACTGCAATGGGCAAAATGACCGCCCGTGAGCGCATACTTGCACTTCTTGACAAAGACTCTTTTCATGAGTATGACCTTTTTGTGGAGCACGATGCCCGCGATTTCAACATGGAAAAGAAAGTGCTTCATGGTGATGGTGTAATTACCGGAACAGGAACAATATACGGTTCTCCTGTTTGTATTTTTGCACAGGATTTTACCGTGGCCGGTGGTTCGTTGGGCGTAATGCATGCCCGCAAAATCACCAAAATTATGGATCACTCACTGAAAATGCGTGTACCACTTATTGGTATTAACGATTCGGGTGGGGCTCGTATTCAGGAAGGTGTTAACTCATTAGCCGGTTATGGCGAAATCTTCTTTCGAAATACCCTCGCATCAGGCGTTATCCCTCAAATTTCTGTGATTCTCGGACCATGTGCCGGAGGTGCTGTGTATTCTCCCGCATTGACCGATTTCGTTTTTGTGGTCGACCAAATTTCCAAAATGTTCATCACCGGTCCGGAAGTTATAAAAACTGTGCTGGGTGAAGAAATTTCTATGGAAGAATTGGGCGGAGCACTTGTGCAGGCCGAAAAAACCGGGAATGCTCATTTTTATGCCAAAAATGAATTAGAGTGTTTCGATCAAATTAAGAAACTCATCACATTTATCCCCTGGAATAATGAGCAAAAAGCCCGTGCATTCCCGCCAAAAGAGCCACGCAAAGAATTTAAAATTGAGGAAATTGTCCCCAGCGATCCTAAAAAACCTTACGATGTGCGCGATGTAATTCGTGCTTTGGTCGATGATTCTGATTTCTTTGAAGTTCAGGAGCTCTTTGCAGCCAATATTGTGATTGGATTTGGGCGCATCAATGGGGAAACTGTTGGTTTTGTAGCAAACCAGCCACTGGTACTTGCCGGCGTTCTCGATACGGATTCGTCCGATAAAGCAGCACGGTTTATCCGCTATTGCGATGCATTTAATGTGCCTGTTGTAACGCTTGAAGACTTGCCCGGCTATTTGCCCGGAATCGATCAGGAGCACGCAGGAGTAATCCGTCACGGTGCAAAAGTGTTGTATGCTTACAGCGAAGCTACCGTACCTAAAATTACAATCATTCTGCGCAAAGCTTATGGCGGAGGTTACATTGCAATGAACTCTCGCCATTTACGTGCCGACTTTGTTTTTGCCTGGCCAACAGCCGAAATTGCCGTTATGGGACCCGAAGGAGCTGCCAATATTATTTTCAGAAAAGAAATTAAAGAGGCAGACGATCCGGAAGCTATGCGCAAGCAAAAAGTAAAAGAGTACAAAGATAAATTCGCTAATCCGTACGTTGCTGCTGCAAAAGGATATATCGACTCAGTTATTGAGCCTGAAACAACACGTCGTATATTGATGCATTCCATTGAAGTTTCTGCCAATAAAAAGGTTGGTCAGCCACGTAAGAAACATGGAATTCCACCATTTTAAACTAATCGTATTATGGAGGAAAAAGAGAAAAAATCAAGGTTTAAAAGTTTTCGCGTAGATGATACCATTTACAAAACATATACTACTAAAAAGTATAATGAGCGAAAACCTTATGAACCGAGTGATCCGAAAAAATTGTACTCCTTTATTCCCGGCACAATACTTAAAGTGTTGGTAAAAGAGGGACAAAAGGTGAAGAAAAACGAACCTATGTTGATTTTGCAAGCCATGAAAATGGAGAATGAAATTCTGGCTGATTTTAATGCGAAAATCAAAAAGGTGCATGTGAAAAAAGGACAACAAGTGCCCAGGCAAACGCTTATGATTGAGTTTGAGTAGCACTTCGATGATAGATTAACGGAGAGGCTGTGATTTTATCGCAGCCTCTCTTGTTTTTTATTGAATTTGAGCACGATACCCACCATGGGTATTGGTAAAATATACAGCCATTTTTTCTTCCTGTCCCAGAATAGACCTATCCAGAAATCGTACCATGCAAAAATGAAATTTATTTTCATGTGTTTCGTTTTTTTCGTTTTCTATGCAAATATATTTGAAAAGACTGTTTGACCTATCACGTGGTTCGTAAAATGTATGGCTTCTTCCGGATCAGGTGAAAAAATTGTGGAGTCTTTTTAGTGTTTTTCTGTAGGTGGCGGGTTTTTTTGATTCTTTTTTTGACCTGAAGCAAAAAAAGAATAATCAATTATAGGTCATGCATTGCTCAAAACAGGAGAACCCGACATGATGCTGATATCAAATATTTATGGAAATAACTTGTTTGGAGGGGGCTAAGAAACAAAAAAGCACCGCCTCTTCTGGCAGTGCTTTCTGAATTTTTTCGTTGAACGATCAATTATTGTTTGTCATACTTTGGTGTTACGCCCATATTGTAAAAAGCAAACGACCATAAATCGGCATATTCCTGAATTGTTTTACTTGTGGGTTTGCCCGCACCGTGTCCGGCTTTAGTTTCAATGCGTATTAGAACCGGGTTGGTGCCTTTGTATTTTTCTTGCAATGTGGCAATGTATTTGAACGAGTGAGCCGGTACAACACGGTCATCGTGGTCGGCGGTCGTTACCATTACGGCCGGGTAATCAGCACCTTCTTTAATGGTGTGTAATGGTGAATAACTCATCAGGTAATCAAACATTTCCTTGCTGTCTTCCGATGTGCCGTAATCTGTGGCCCAGTAACGGCCAATGGTAAATTTGTGGTAACGAAGCATGTCCATTACGCCCACCGCCGGTAGTGCAACAGCAAACAAATCGGGGCGCTGGTTGGCAACGGCGCCAACCAACAGGCCGCCATTGGAGCCACCTTGAATTGTCAGCCTGTCTGAGGTTGTGTAATCGTTTTTAATCAGATATTCAGCGGCTGAAATAAAGTCATCGAACACGTTTTGTTTTTTCATTTTAGTTCCGGCTTTATGCCAGTCTTCTCCATATTCACCACCTCCGCGAAGGTTAGGCATGGCAAAAACGCCATTGTTTTCAAGCCAAATTAGGCGCGTGATACTGAAAGAAGGAGTAAGGCTTACATTGAACCCTCCGTAACCATAAAGCAATGTTGGGTTGTTGCCATCCAGCTCCAGGCCTTTTTTGTGGGTAATGAACATCGGTACTTTTGTGCCGTCTTTACTGGTATAGAATATTTGTTTAGTTTCGTATTTGGAAGCGTCAAAGTCGATTTTAGAACGTTGGTATAACTCAGATTTATTTTCTTTTACGTTGTATTTGTATACTGTAGATGGTGTTACAAATGAAGTAACGGTATAGAACGTAGTTTTATCTTCCGGTTTTCCCCCAAATCCGCTAATTGAACCAACAACCTTGTTGTCCAGTTCATGTAAGAAGTTTCCTTCGATATCAAATATTTTGATTTGCGAATGGGCATCTTTCATGTAATTGGCAATCATCTTACCGCCAACAAGGCTTACGCCGCGCAATACACCTTCTTCTTCAGGAATAAATTCTTTCCAGTTTTCTTTCGCATAATTTTTGGGATCAACTTCCATAATTTTATATCGGGATGCCTCATCGTTTGTGCGAATAAGGAACTTACCGTTTACATGATCTACTAAGCTGTAATCTTTCTCGAAAGTAGAGATCATTTTCTTGAAAGGATCGTTTGGAACTTCAAGATTCCTGAAATATAATGCATTACCGCTTGTCGATTCTGTAACATAGAGGAACATATATTTTTCATCCTCGGTAACCTGTACGCCAAATCCCCATTGTGGGTTTTCGGTATCTTCGTAAATCAATCGGTCTTTCTCCTGCGGCGTGCCAATTTTATGATAATAAACCTTATTGTTTTCATTGACTCCGCTTAGCTTGCCGCCTTCTTTAGGCTCCGGGTAGCGGGTGTAGAAAAAACCATCTTTGTACCAGGAAATACCTGAGAATTTAGCCCACATAATATGGTCGTCGAGCAATTCGCCGGTTTCGATATCCTTTACATAAATTTCGCGCCAGTCAGAACCGCCGCGGGAAATGGCGTACGCAAGGTAATTTCCTTTTTCGTTGGGGGCAAATGATGCCAATGAAACAGTACCATCTTCCGAAAGTTTGTTGGGGTCGAGAATTACTTCACCTTCATCTTCAATGTCTTTTTTGATATAAGCTACGCTTTGGTTTTGTAAACCATCATTTTTAAATACAAAATAATGCGGCCCTTTTTTAAAAGGAGCAGAAATTCTTGGGTAGTCCCATATTTCTTTCAACCGGGCTTTTATCTCATTGCGGAAAGGAATTTGGTCAAGATAACCAAAGGTTACTTCATTTTGTGCTTTCACCCATTTTGCAGTGGCTTTCGATGTGTCGTTTTCCAGCCAACGATACGGATCCGGCACTTCAGTACCAAAATAATCATCAACAACATCTTGTTTTGTTGTTTCAGGATAGGTAACTTCTGGTGCTTTTTGTTTTTGCGAGCAACCGAACATCGCAATTGTTATTAGGAATACAGATAAATACTTCATTTTTTTTAATTTATATTTAACATTTGTGAAATCGTGTTAATCCTTTTTATCAAAGATATACAAACTGTTTCGATTTGTCAACAAAAAAAATCCACCAGAATTACAATCTCATAAACTGCAGTTTCGTAGGTTTATTTGATTGATAAATGGTTATTTACTTGTAAAATTAATATATTTTTCGCATATTTCGCACGATTTTTTTAACTTAAAAACTATTCGCTATGAGAAAGTTACTACTGACTTTCGTTGCCCTTTCCCTCCTGGGAACAGCATGGGCGACAAATCAGGAAACCCTAACCTTCAAAAAGGGTAAAAATCAACTTCAGGTTGAAAATATTACACAAAACGGCTTTGAATTCAATGTTTCTCTGTCCGAAGCAATCCTAAAGGATGCAGACAGTAAAAAGGGCAATTTCTTTACGCTGCATTCCCATGGATACACCAAATCATTCAATCTCGGAAATCCGAATTTACCGAGTAAAACACGAATGATTGAAGTACCGCATGGTGCAAAGGTGAAAATCAACATTCTCTCCAAAAAAACTGAAACCATCAGCTTAAAAGACTATGGTTTCGATGGGAAACTATTTCCCTGTCAACCATCTATGGCCAAGTGCGATGATGGAAAAGAGAATAAGTTCCACATGAACGAAAAAGTTTATGCTTCAAACAAATTCTTCGCCAATGAATTGGTAAAATTCGAAGAATCAGGCATTATGCGTGGAACACGGTTGGGTACAATTGCCGTAAATCCGTTTAGCTATAATCCTGTTACCGGTGAATTGACTGTTGTAACTGATTTACATGTCGAAGTTTCTTTTGTCGATGCAGATTGGGCTAAAACAGAAGAAATGCAGGCAATATATGGCAACAGCAGCTTTAATCAGCTACTTTCTAAATCCCTGAACCACCGCACAGAAGGTAAACCCTTGAACCAAAGCGAACCGGTAAAAATGATTGTAATTGCCGACCGTATGTTCGAAACTTCTCTGCAGCCATTCGTAGAGTGGAAAAATATGTCGGGTATTGAAACAACTGTTCGCTATACCGATGAAACAGAAGTTGGTTCAACAACCACCAGCATTCAGTCGTTTCTGCAAGATTTGTATGATGCTGCTACAACTGAAGATCCTGCGCCATCATTTTTGTTGCTTGTAGGTGACATTGCTCAGGTTCCTGCGTTCTCAGGGGATGCCGGAAGCCATGTAACAGATTTATATTACGTATGCTACGATGGCCCGGACGATATGATTCCCGACGTCAATCATGGCCGTTTTTCTGCTCAAACAGTTGCTGAACTTGATGCAATGATCGAAAAAACAATGCTTTATGAAAAGTATGAAATGGCCGATCCATCATACCTTGACAATACGTTTTTGGTTGCTGGAGATGATGCAGGACATGAAATGGTTCACGGTAACGGAGCTATTCGTTATATTGAAGAAAATTATTTGAATGCAGATCATGGTATTGATAACCTTCAGATGTATCAGAACCCACCGATTAGTAATGCAGCTTACAGCGATTCTATTATTGCCAATGTAAACAGAGGAATTGCATGGGGGAACTATACAGCTCATTGCGGACCCAGCGGATGGGGAACACCTTCTTTCACAACCAGTGATGTTCACAGCCTGACCAATGATGGAAAATATGGTGTGCTTATAGGAAACTGTTGTTTGTCCAACAAATTTGATGAGGACGAGTGTTTCGGAGAAGCTTTATTGCGTGCAGAAAACAAAGGAGCAATTGGTTACATGGGAGGCTCAAACAGTACTTACTGGGACGAAGATTACTGGTGGGCTGTAGGCAACGGCACTCCGGTGGAATATCCTGAATATGAGAATTTTGGAAATGGTTGTTATGACCTGATGTTCCATGAGCATCCCGATGATCAGCCATACAGCGACTGGACTCCCGCAGCAGGCCAAATAAATATTGCAGGAAACCTGGCCGTTGAAGAAAGTAGCTCATCAATGAAGCTTTATTATTGGGAAATTTACCACCTGATGGGAGATCCATCCCTGATTCCTTATGCAGGAATACCCAGCGAAATAACACCTTCATACTTATCTACAATTCCTGTTGGTATGTCCTCACTTTCGCTTACCAGCCTGCCCGAATATGCACGTGTTACCTTAAGTAACGAAGGCACTGTGTTGGCAACAACAGTAGCTGATGCCAGCGGCGCAGCAACGTTAGAATTCGATGCAATTGCTAACCCAATGACTGCTGATTTGGTTATTATTGGCCAATTCCATCAACCTTATATAGGCACACTTGAAGTTGTGCCAGGCGATGAGCCATTTGTTACTCTCAACCAAACCACTATTGTCGATGACGGCAATGGAATGGCCGATTACGGCGAAGACATTGAACTCTCTGTAAATATGAAAAATGTTGCAGCAGAAGGTAGCGGATACGATGCTGCCAATGTTGAAGTAACCATCTCTACCGATGATCCTTACATCACTATTACCGATGATACAGAATCTTATGGTACAATTGCAGCCGGAGACTCAACTACCATTGAATCTGGTTTTGCGCTCAGTATTTCTGATACAATCCCAGACCAATATGTTGCTACAATTAACTTCAACATGACCGGCGATGATGCAAAATACAGCTGGGACGCAACATATAGCCTGGTAGTAAATGCACCGGTAATTAAAATTGAATCTGTAACCCTGTCTAACGATGACGATGAAAATGGTCGTCTTGACCCGGGCGAAATGGCTGACCTTATATTTACCGTAAAAAATAACGGACATGCTGACGCTAATGAAGTTGTCAATCAACTTACAGCAGACAATATGTACCTGACCATTATGGAAAATACCATTACATCGCCGATAACCGCAGAGGGATATATCGAAGTAGCTTTCCAGCTTGCGGCTAGTGACGGTGCACCACAGGGGACTCCGGTATCGCTTGAGCTCAATGCAGAACAAAGCATTTACGCTGATGCATTTACTGAAAACATTGTAATTGGACAGCCCCCGGAAATTACTGTTGGAACAGGTACTACAACCGTTTCTTATTATCCTTTCTATACATATTACGAGAATAACCGCTCACAAATGCTTTACCTGGGAAGTGAACTGGGTGCAGGCGAAATTAACATTCAACAAATATCTTTTGATATTACAGAAATAGGAAGCCCGTTGAACTTGCAAAACTTTTCTATTAAAGTTCTGGAAACTGATTTAACTGAAATGGGATCTGACTATGTTGATATGTCGTCAGCTCAGGAAGTACTCGCAGCAACAGAATATAGTATGCCTGGTGCAGCAGGATGGCATGCATTTGATGTTGACGATTTTGTTTTCAATGCCACTGAAAATAATCTGATTGTTGAAATAACATGGGGCGATAACGGAGAGTGGGATTCTCCATTTAGTGTAAATGCATCAACCACCGACTTTGTTTCAGTTGCTTATGGTTATGCCGATGGTGAAACACCTCCGGATTATGATGGAAGTAGTTCAGATCGCCCAAACATAATGTTCAATATTGAAGGTGATGCACCCGGTACAGAGTATGAAGCTACATTTAATGTGACTGATGGAACCGATGTTGTTGAAGATGCAACTGTGTTTATAGGTACAATGGGCCAAAATGTTGATGTAAACGGGCAAAGCATATTTACACTGTATGAAGGTTCGTACTACTATTCAGTTGAGGCGCCGGGCTATGAAGCCATTACTAATGAGGCTATTACGTTAACAGAAGATGTGACAATTGACGTAGCCCTTGGACCAGATAATATTAATTCAATTAATACTGCCAACCTCAAGCTTTACCCGAACCCCAACGATGGTTCATTTACTGTCTCAGTCGATGGTACATACCAGGTAACAGTCTTCAGTACAATCGGAAGTGTTGTATACACAGGAGTAGTAGACAATAAGGCAAATATCAACTTGCAAAATACTTCACCCGGAATCTATTTCATCAAACTTCAGGATGGAAAAGAGGTAACCACGAAACGTTTCGTAATAGAATAATTTTTTGATTCATAAAAGAGGCTGCTACGGGCAGCCTCTTTCTTACTACCATAACAAACAGCTAAATATTGCATAGTATTTGTGTTTATTATCCAAAATTACACATAAGACTAATTAATTTTTTTAATCCAAATGAAGACTAATTCCTGTTTAATGCGTAAATAATAATAGCAGTATTGGAAAATGAAAAGCTTTTTATGCATTAAACTAATTCTAACATCAAAGCTACGATTATGAAGAAATTCCTTCTTTTTTTTACAGCTGTGATTATTGCCACAGCGACAATGGCTTCGGGTAAGTCCGAAGTAAAAGTATTGAAAAGCGATGCAAAAGTAACGACCCTTGTATATAAAATAGGCGATTTGCATACGCAAAAAGTTGTAACACCCGAAGGGGAAGCGCTTATTCCAACCATCGATGACGCGGTACCCATTTTGAAAAAAGGCTACCCCGCATTATTACGAATTGCAGAATCCATTATTATTCCTGATTATGGGGCTGCTAAAGTTTCTGTAATTGATGCCAAATACGAAATATTCGAGGATGTTAATGTGGCTCCTTCAAAAGGAAACCTGTTACGTACAGTGAACCCTGCTGATGTGCCGTTTGAATATGGCAAAATTTATCAAAAAGATGCATTCTATCCAACGAATGCTGCCGAACTTGGCAAACCTTACATTGTTCGCGATTTCAGGGGACAAGCTGTTTGGGTGAACCCAATTCAGTATAACCCGGTTACAAAAGAAATGCGCGTTTATACCGAAGTTACCGTTGAGGTTGAATATACAAACGAAAAAGGTGTAAACGAATTTGACCGTAAAAAGAGCGTGGAAAAGATAAGTGATGTCTATGGACAAATCTATCAAAATCATTTTGCCAATTACAACAGCGCAATAGAAAAATACGATCCATTGAGCGATATTGGAAACATGTTGATCATTGCACCCGCAGACTACCTTTCTGCAATGGAGCCGTTCGTAAACTGGAAAAAACAAACCGGAATGCCTACAGAAATTGTTGAATTTTCTACAATAGGCACAACCGCTTCAGATATTGAAACATATATTGCAGACTATTATGCTGATAACGGTCTTACCTTTGTGCTCCTGGTGGGAGACAGTGAAGATGTACCTGCCAAATCTATTTCCGGAGGGTATGATATGGTTGATAGCGATGCAGCTTATGGTTACCTGGAAGGTAGCGATAGCTATGCCGAAGTAATCATTGGCCGTTTCAGTGGCTCTGTAACCGATGTTGAAATGATGGTGCAGAAAAACCTCAGCTACGAGCAAACTCCGGCTACAACCGATGCCATGTACGACAAATTTGCTTTGATCGCTTCTGACGAAGGAACTGGAGACGACAATGAAACAGATGTCGAACATATGCGAAATATTCGCCCGGACCTAACCGGTTTTACCTACACAGAAACCGATAGTTACGAATTTTATGACGGTTCGCATGGCGAAATGGATCAAAGTGGAAATCCATCCCCCACAGATGTTGTCGATGCTATCAATAATGGTATTGGAATGATTGGTTACGTAGGACACGGAAGTAATACAGCAATTGTCACTACCGGATTTGGCCTTAGCAATATGGGAAGCCTTACCAATACAACGTTTTTTCCCTTCATGTTCGATGTAGCATGTGTAAATGGCAACTTTGTTGGAGCGACTTGCTTTGCCGAAGGATTTGTTCGTGCAACATACAATGACGAACCAGCAGGTGCACTGGCTATTTGTGCGTCTACAATTAACCAAAGTTGGTCACCACCCATGGCTGCTGAAGACGAAATGGTTG
>CAYPSX010000108.1:0-13289 GCA_964413185.1 uncultured Bacteroidales bacterium | reverse complement strand
TAATTTTAAATCGATAAAAAAGAAAAAGCCCATACCCTACGAAAAAGAGGATACACGTATCCGGCAAATATACAACGCCATCGTCTTAGGCATACGCGATTACTTCCAAAAAAGCGACTTCAGCAAAGCCGTATTAGGTCTTTCCGGCGGAATCGATTCAGCATTGGTTGCCGTTTTGGCATGCGAGGCATTGGGAAATGAAAACGTACACGGTTTGCTTATGCCTTCTGAGTTTTCTTCAGGCCACTCGGTTACAGATGCAGAAAAATTGGCAGAAAACCTCAACATGCCCCATCATACGGTAGCAATAAAAGATATTTACAACCATGTAAACAGCGCCCTGTCGCCTGTTTTTCCTGAAAACACATTTGATGTAACCGAAGAAAATATTCAGGCTCGCATACGCGGAATGTTGCTCATGGCATATTCTAACAAATACGGCAATATGCTGCTCAATACTTCCAACAAAAGTGAAGCTGCCGTGGGTTATTCTACTCTTTACGGAGACACAAACGGAGGCCTTTCACCCATTGGCGATGTGTATAAAACCGATGTTTATGCCATGTCTGAATACATTAACAGAAATGCAGAAATAATCCCAAACAATACTATATACAAACCCCCATCGGCAGAGCTCAGGCCTGACCAACAAGATTCTGACAGCCTGCCCGATTATAGTATTTTGGATAAAATGCTTTTCGAGTTTATCGAACGAAAACAATCTGTTGATGACCTGATCAAAATGGGGTTTAAAAAATCTGATGTGAAAAAAATTACACGACTGGTCAATATTAACGAGTATAAGCGATACCAGTTTCCACCCATTTTACGTGTATCTTCCAAAGCTTTTGGACGGGGTCGAAGGTACCCGATTGTTGCAAAATATGAGTAAACTTCACCCTTTTACATGGTACTAAGCTTTCAAGAATAAGATAACTATTGGCGCTTCTTACCCTCTATTTGCCACTGGCCTCGAAGATGGTTTTAATGGTGTAAATCATGATTTTAAAGTCTACGTAAAGCGACATATTTTCGATATAAATAATGTCGTAACGTAAACGCTCAATCATTTCATCAACATTCTCCGCATAGCCATATTTCACCTGTCCCAGCGAAGTAATTCCGGGGCGCACCCTGAGCAGGTGGTAGTAATGAGGGGCACGCTCCACAATTTGTTTGATAAAGTATTCTCTTTCGGGGCGTGGCCCCACCAGCGACATATTGCCAATAATTACATTGTAAAACTGGGGAATTTCATCAAGACGGGTTTTACGCAAAAACCTTCCAACGCTGGTAATACGACTATCCGATTTATTCGAGAGCCGTGGGCCGTCTTTTTCGGCATCGACCACCATGGAACGAAACTTATAAATAGTAAATGGTTTGCGAAAGCGCCCAATGCGGGTATGGGAATAAAATATGGGCCCTTTAGAATTAACTTTTATCGCTACTGCGATAGCCAAATATACAGGAATCAGAAGAACAATAGCTAATAGCGACAGGGTAACATCTAAAAAGCGTTTTACATTTTCCTGCCACGGTGGCATAAGCTCATGTGTAACTTCAAGTAAGGGTATCCCATAAAGCGAAGTTGTATGAACGTTTCCGGTTAATATATCATACAAATCAGGTTGCATGAGGGTGCGTGTATGTAGCAATTCCAACCGGGAAATAACTCTTTCCAGCCGATCTTTTTCCTGGTAGTCAAGTGAAATAATCACCTCATCTACGTTCTTCTCCTTCACAATTTGGTTTATGTCTTCCATTGAATCGCCCAGTTTGGGTAAATATTCCTCTAATGGATATTTATCTTGGTGGTCTATTGATACAAAACCTATAAGTTTACTACCGGAAGACTTGGGTTTACTATTGAGCTCCTCAACCATTTTAACTGCTTTTTCGCGTGCGCCTACAATTAAGGTACGGAAAAAATACTTGCCTTTCCTGATGTTCCGGATGGTTGTGCTTGTTATAATGAGCCTTGGAATATAGGTAAATGAAAATTGTAGTATGAAAAGTGTAAAAAATGAATTATAATAATTTTTGTAAGAAGTAATATAATCATCAAGAATAAGCACAAAAAACAAAATAACTGAACCAACGAGAACCAGTTTAAATGTTGCGCCGAGCTCTTGCAAACGGGATTTCCGGAGGAGATTCCGGTACTCACCGGCAAAATAATACAATGTAATCCAGAATATGGGAATTGCCGTTAGTCCAAGAAAAAAGGTGTTGTCTTTTAAAAGATCGATTTTTTCTATCGGCATCATTTCTACATATATTTTCCGGTATAAATAGAAAAGTGCCCAGCTGGTTGCCGCTGCCAGGAGGTCAAAAATTACATATTTAAATGTCAACAGTTTCTTGTTCATAAAACAGCAAATCAATAATGAATCAGGCGAATATTGTCGAAATAAATATATTTATTTTCATCAGCATTATTGCGGCTACCAAAGAAAAACCGGAATTTGCTGCTTTGATTATAATCACTAATAAAATCAGTAAGTCGAAAATAAATATGTTGCCATTCGTCTGTGGGGTTAAACTGATAAATGCGCGCTTCAGATATTTGTCCGTCAATCAGGCTTTTTACCTGCCATGCAAATTCAAAATAATAATCACATTTATAAGACATTTCCAGATATACCTCCCTGTCACCCGGCAAAAAATACTGTTCTTTTGTTTGTACCTTAAAAATTGAATCGGGCATCAGGGCGATTACCCCAACCTCTTCAGATGGCGCGTTTGAAACGGTATCTACACGCTCAAAATTCACCAGGGTTGTGTCTGCGGGCTCCATGCTCAGGGAAACAAATTCAAATGTTTCTTTCCACAAAATTGTAATGTTTTCTTTGGTGATTGTTTCCGGTGATATTTTAGTGGTTTCTCCCCGTGTAAGGGTAATGGTGCTTTCCCACGGTTCATAAAAGGGATAGTAGGTACGGCTAACAGCAATTCCGTTCATTTTGATTCCCGGCCTGATGACGACTTTGGTTTCACCGCTGGTTAAAACCGGAAAATGTGCAGGGAGGTCATATACGCCCTGGAGATTATTGTTTATATAAACCCATGCATCAACAACCTCTGAGTTATCTTCGTGCACAATAATTTCATCAATTTGTATATAACCGGGAACTTCTTCTTCCGGATTGATTACCTCACATGTGGTAAATGTAATCATCAAACCCACAACAAACAGCTTGGCCATTGCTTTTCTCATCGTTTTACTCCTCGGGTTTTAAATCTGTGTAAACTTATCATTAATATTCTGCAAAGAAAACAAAAAAACAGCTACCTCGTTATTCATTTAATGAAAGATAAGCTTTCTTGTGAACAATTTCTGTAAGCCTTTCCATAATTTTCGATACAGCAAGGGCAATGTCGGGGCTGCCCAAAACACTATTATTAAATAACGAATTAAGCTGGTTTTTTAATATTTCGGACGATGAAAAAATTCCGTTTGTTTCTACCGTCTGATTAATTGCTTCTGTTTCATTCACAGCAACAAACTGATCTTCCTTAGTTTTGGAACTACTCACACTCAAATGAAAATAATAACCATCGAGGTTATGCATGGAAATACTGACTGAAACCGGGTTGCCTTCGCTTTGCGGCAAAATATAAAATGCAGAACGCACGTTTGTATATCCCAAAAAGCAACAACCCAAAACCACGAGTTCATAAGTTTTTTTTAAAATATCATTATAAGTACCAATAGATTGAAAGTGAATGTGCCTGGGGTTCTCAATCAAATTGTTTATTTGTGGAAAAATATGTAAGTAAGGCGATATATTAAAAGCTACCTGGTTCCCGGCTTCTTCGTGATAGGCTTTACATTTACTGACCAATCCGGGCGGCAGGAAATAATCATTATCCAGAAAAACTTTATTGGCTTCTTTAATAGTATGGTAGAGTAATGTTTGATTATTGATAGCTTCCCGGCCAAAAAAAATAACATCCGTATTTTCTATCAATTTCTCTACAGTATCAATCGTATTCAGGTTGTATACAGAATCATGCCCCATCAAAACATGAACATTATTGCTTCCGTATGTCTTTTTTAGCAATTCAAGACGCAATCTCATGTCATTTTCAGTGCCAACAAACCCAATCTTTATCATAACCACTAATCATTTTTTTACCAAGAATTCATTAAACAATGCCTTCGCGCAGAATATCGTGCAGGTGTATCATGCCAACATAATTGCGATCTTTAACAACTGCAAGCTGTGTTATACTGTTTTCTTCCATCAAATAAAAAGCTTTTATGGCCATGGCATCTGTGGCAATTGTTTTTGGATTATGGCTCATGATATCTTTAGCCGTTATATTGGAGAAATCCATCTTACTTTGTATCATCCGGCGTAAATCGCCATCTGTAATCATTCCCAAGATGGTGTCATTATCATCAACAACAACCGTTGCCCCCAGTCGTTTTTCAGAAATTTCAAGAATTACCTGCTCAATAGTTGTTGTGGGCAATACTTTGGGAACCGGATTGTTTTTATACATATCAGAAACGCGCATGTAGAGTTTCTTTCCAAGTGCTCCGCCCGGATGAAAACGAGCAAAATCTTCTTTGCTGAATCCACGATAATCAATTAAAGCAATGGCTAGTGCATCGCCCATTACCAATTGAGCCGTAGTACTCGATGTAGGCGCCAAATTGTTCGGGCAGGCTTCCTTCTCAATTGTACTTTTTATTACCAGGTCGGCATTTTTTCCCAGAAATGAATCGGCATTTGACACCATTCCTACCAACGCATTTTCCCTTGATTTGATCAATGGCACCAGAACCTTTATTTCCGGTGTATTGCCACTTTTGGAAATGCAAATAACCACATCATCGTGCTGCACAATGCCCAGATCGCCGTGAATGGCATCCGCGGCATGCATAAAAATGGCCGGAGTGCCGGTCGAGTTAAGGGTTGCAACAATTTTCTGAGCTATATTTGCACTTTTACCGATTCCGGTAACAACAACACGTCCGTTAGAATTATAGATCAACTCAACTGTTTTCGCAAAATCTTCATCAACATATTGAGCCAGTTTTTCAATTGCATCGGATTCGTGCAGAATCGATTGACGAGCAATTTTTATAGTTTCCTGATAGTTTCTGGCAGGTTTATTCATTATATGCACAATTTTTGTAATTCCATTGAGTTAAAGCGTATAAAAGTACAAGTTTTTACTTTTCAAAGTTAAACAATAACCCGGTTTTTGACCTATTATAAAAATATTCAAGAAAATAATACAAATAAAAAATCAATGTATTGGATTTTTAGTAACTTAGTAAGAAGAATTATAGGAAACAATTTTTTACGATGAACGATAAGCATATTGAACTCAGCGCCGAACTCAAAAAACATTTTGGATTCGACAAATTCAAAGGAAACCAGGAAGCTATAATCCAGAACTTACTTGCAGGTAATGATACATTTGTATTAATGCCAACCGGTGGCGGTAAATCGCTTTGCTACCAATTGCCCTCTCTTTTGGAGAAAGGCGCAGCTATAGTCATTTCACCTCTCATTGCCCTAATGAAAAATCAGGTCGATGCAATACGAAACTATGCCGGAAGCGACAGTGTTGCCCATTTTCTAAACTCATCACTGAACAAAACCGAAATGAACAGAGTTCGGGCAGACGTACTCAACAATAAAACACGACTACTCTATGTAGCACCCGAATCGCTCACAAAAGATGAAAATGTTGAATTTCTTAAAAAGGCAACCATCCAGTTTTTTGCCATAGATGAAGCTCACTGCATTTCAGAATGGGGTCACGATTTCAGACCTGAGTACCGCAGAATAAGGCCCATAGTAGAAACCATTGGCCGGGCACCCATCATTGCACTCACTGCAACAGCTACACCTAAAGTGCAGCACGACATTCAAAAAAACCTCGGCATGCTCGAGGCCAATGTCTACAAATCTTCTTTTCGGCGCGACAATCTTTACTACGAAATACGCCCCAAAAAAAATACAAACAAACAAATCATCAAATTCCTGAAAGAAAACCCGGGCAAATCGAGCATTATTTATTGCCTGAGCAGAAAAAAAGTAGAAGAACTGGCAGAAACACTACGTGTAAATGGGATTAAAGCTCTGGCTTACCACGCAGGCATGGATGCTGCTACACGCACCGGAAACCAGGACAAATTTCTGATGGAAGAAATTGATGTAATTGTAGCCACAATAGCGTTTGGAATGGGAATAGACAAGCCCGATGTACGGTCTGTCATACATTACGATATACCCAAAAGCCTGGAAAGCTACTACCAGGAAACAGGCCGTGCAGGCCGCGATGGCGGTGAAGGAAAATGCATTGCTTTTTACGCATATAAAGATATCCAAAAACTTGAAAAATTCATGCAAGGCAAACCCGTTGCCGAACAGGAAATTGGACATCAATTGCTTAACGAAGTTGTAACTTATGCAGAATCAGGCGTTTGTCGTGTACAGCAACTTCTTAACTACTTTGGTGAAACACTTGAAGAGCCCTGTGGTAACTGCGACAATTGCCTGAATCCAAAGGAACAATTCGAGGGCAAAGACTATATTGTCAAGGTTATAGAAACAATCAAAACCATTAAAGAAAGCTTCAAAGCAGAATATATTTCAAACCTCATGGCAGGAGTGGCCGACTCAGCAATAAAATCATACCGACATCATAAATCTCCACTTTTCGGAATCGGTGACGATCATGATGCCCGGTTCTGGAACGGAATTATACGGCAAGCTCTTATAAAAAAGCTGCTGAAAAAGAACATTGAAAACTATGGACTGCTCACTGTAACTGAAAAAGGTGAGGAATTTATCAAAAACCCATACTCCGTTACACTTTTCAAAGAACACGAATTCCCTGAAGGCGAGGAAGATGATGATATGGGAGCAAATGGTGCAGGAACTGCTTCTGCCGACCCCGCGTTGTTTGGAATGCTGAAAGACCTCAGGAAAAAAATAGCCAAACGTAAAGATATTCCACCTTTTGTAATTTTTCAGGACCCCTCTTTACAGGATATGGCCATTCACTATCCCATTACAATTGAGGAATTACAAAACATGACGGGCGTTGGCCAGGGAAAAGCACGCCGATATGGAAAAGAATTTGTGGAACTAATCAAAATATATGTTGAAGAAAACGAAATTGACCGCCCCGAAGACATGGTGGTTAAATCGGTAGTCAACAAATCAGGACTGAAAGTATACATTATTCAAAGTATCGACAGAAAAATAGGCCTTGACGATATTGCTGCTGCCAAAAATATGGAAATGGACGAGTTGCTCAAAGAAGTTGAAGCCATCGTTTATTCCGGAACAAAACTAAACATTGGCTATTACATTGATCAGGTAATTGATGAAGAACACCAGGAAGATGTCTACGCATATTTTATGGAAGAAGCCGACAGCGAATCGGTTGAAAAGGCTCTCGAAGAACTGGGCGAAGATGAATATACCGAAGAAGATATACGGTTGATGCGGATTAAGTTTTTCTCTGAAGTAGCTAATTAGTCCGTCAATAAACTCCATTTTCTGCATTTCGACATGCTTCTATGTATCACGTTATTGGCTTTATTCAAATATAAAATGCAAGGATTTTCGCTGGTACCACAGAAAATCTTTGCATTTTTTTACTACTGGTATTTCGTCCGCTTCAACCAAATTCACATTTTATTAACAAACTGATCTGCTGAATGATCCCGTTTTGCCCTATTTCGGTCTGAAATTTGTATTTCACCACCTAAAAAAACTATGTTACGCACATCGAATCCGGCATTAGGAGAAAAAGTTCTTCGCAGATCTGCAGCCCGAACAGGCGAAGGAACCATGACAATAAATGGAAGTGTTCAAAAAACAGTCTTGCTTGTGCTCTTAACTGTAGCTGGTGCTGCTTATACATGGAATAAATTTTTAAGTGCTCCGGAATTGGCACAAGCTTGGATGTTTGGCGGAGCTATTGGAGGTTTTATCGCAGCAATGGTCATCGTTTTTAAACGTGATCTGGCTAAATATGTAGCCCCCATTTATGCTATTTTAGAGGGTTTATTTCTGGGAGCAATTTCAGCATATTTTAATGCTATGTTTCCTGCTGAAGGCATTGTAATGCGCGCCGTAGCACTAACTATTGGCGTATTGTTTGCCATGCTCATGCTGTACAGGTCGGGCATTATAAAACCCACGAAAAAGTTTAGAGCAGGTGTTTTGGCCGCAACCGGTGGCGTTGCTCTGGTTTATTTTGTCACCATTATAGCCAACCTCTTCGGTGCAAACCTGACCTTCATGCATGAATCAAGTCCGCTGGGAATAGGTATTTCACTGGTTATTGTTGTAATTGCAGCCCTTAACCTTATTCTCGATTTCGATTTTATCGAAAAAGGAAGCAAAATGGGCCTCGATAAAAATATGGAATGGTATGCCGCGTTTGGCCTTATGGTTACTTTAGTTTGGCTCTATATTGAAATACTCAGACTTTTGGCACTATTTGCCGGAAGAGACTAATATTAAACAACACCTATATCATGAAAGCCCGCAAATTGCGGGCTTTTTTGTTTTATTCAGGAAAAATGCCGTTACTCTAAATAGAGAATGGCCATACAAAATTTTTTGAACAAAGCTGATTCTAAAATCGTTCGAATATATATGAATGTTCTTTTGTCTGAAAAAAGTTACAACCTCTTTCCTATATGACAACTACCTGCTTATATCACTCCAGCGTATTAAAGAGGTAGATATTATTAACTTAAACATATGTTTATGAATCCAGAGAGAAATGGGTCTAAACCGTTACTTTTATTTAAGTACGGCGGCAATGCCATGAGCGATGACCGCCTGAAAAAAACTATTCTGCAAAATATTGGAAAACTCAAAGATAAGAATGTACATATTGTAATTGTACATGGTGGCGGACCATTCATTAAGCAAGCACTCGAAAATGCTAAAATTAAATCTGAATTTATCGATGGCCAGAGACAAACATCTCCTGAAGCTTTCGAGCATGTAGAAATGGCACTAAAAGGCAAAGTCAACAGCCAATTGGTTCGAATAATTAACAGCCTCGGATACAATGCTGTTGGCCTTTCCGGTCAGGACGGACAATCAGTGGTTGCCAAAAAAAGGCAGCATAAAACCATGGTCAACGACCAATTAAAGCCCGTAGACCTTGGCCGGGTTGGAGATGTTTCACATGTAAATCCGGAACTCATAAAACTGCTATTGCAAAATGAATATATTCCGGTAATCTCCTGCACGGCTGCCGATAAAACCGGCATCGGGTATAACATTAATGCTGATATGTTCGCCGGTCATTTAGCCGGAGCATTGCACGCCGACCAATACATTGTACTCACTGATGTTGACGGACTTATGCAAGATAAAGACGATCCATCAACACTGATGAACGAAATTAAACTTCAACAACTGAAAGCGCTTGTTGACAATGGAACAATTCAGGGAGGAATGATACCGAAAATCGAATCGTGCGAAATTGCACTCAAGAGCGGAGCTCACACTGCCAGAATCATTAATGGAACAAAACCCGATCAAATTCAAAAAGTTACCGACAAAATTTCTATCGGTACAAACATCATAAAATAAATACATCATGACAACCAAAACCAATCAATACTTTCATGAACAGGACCAAAAACATTACCTGCAAACATTTAAACGCTACCCCATAACTCTTGAGCGCGGTCAGGGTGCACGCGTTTGGGATGTAGAAGGAAATGAGTATATCGATGCGTTAGGAGGAATTGCAGTCAATGCATTAGGTCACAATCACCCTGTTTTGGTAAAAGCCATTCAGGAGCAAGCTGCCCGTCTCCTACATATTTCAAATTTCTACCTCAGTAAACCACAAGTCGAATTATCTGAGAAACTAGCCCGTTTGTCAGGGCTGGAGCGCGTATTTTTTTCCAACAGCGGAGCAGAATCTGTTGAGGGAGCCATTAAAATTGCAAGAAAATATGCGCACAGCAAAAACCGGGGCGGCGAAATAATTTCATTCGAAGGATCATTCCATGGCAGAACTCTGGCTACAATAGCTACAGGGAAATCCCAAATGCAAAAAGGTTTTGAACCCATTCCCGAAGGATTTAAACAAATCGCAGCAAACGATCTTGATTTGCTCAAATCTTCCATTAGCGACCAAACTGCAGCCATAATTATTGAGCCCATTCAGGGTGAAGGCGGCATAAACGTAGCTAAACCCGAATTTTTAAAAGGCCTGCGCGAAATTTGCGATGCACATGATATTGTTCTCATTTTCGATGAAATACAATGTGGAATTGCCCGTACAGGAAAAATGTTTGCCTGGGAGCATTACGGTGTAAAGCCCGATATTATGACCTTAGCCAAAGGTTTAGGCGGCGGCGTACCAATTGGGGCCATACTCTCAAACCAAAAAGTTAGCGATGCCATTGATTTTGGCGACCACGGTACAACATTTGGCGGTAATCCGCTTTCTACAACTGCTGCACTGACTACGCTGGAAGTTATTGAAAATGATAATCTTGTTGAACAATCTCTTGAAAAAGGAAATTGGCTGACAGAGCGATTGAAAGCAATGAATGAAATTTCTATTAAAGAAATTCGTGGTAAAGGATTAATGCTGGGAATTGAATTTACATTCGAGACCAAACCCCTTGTGCAAAAAATGCTGGAGCATGGTATTTTAGCAAACGCCACAGCCGGAAATGTGCTTAGACTTGTTCCGCCGCTTGTAATATCCTATGATGAAATGGAGAAAGTAGTTGAAGTAATAAAAAAATCTTTAAAAGAAATCAACCATGCATAAAAAGAAAGTTGCTATAATTGGAGCTACCGGATATACCGGATCCGAACTGGTAAGAATTCTGGTTAACCACCCGGGAGTAGAAATAACCATGATTACTTCTGAAACGTATGCCGGGCAAAACATAACCGATGTACATCCGTTTTTACAAGGAATTGCAGACTATAAACTGCACTCTGTGGAAGATATTGACGATGCCGGTGCCGATTTGGTTTTTCTGGCTTTACCGCACGGCGTATCAATGGATTTTGTAAAAAGATTCCAAAATAAACCCTTTAAGATTATTGACCTTTCAGGCGATTTTCGCCTTACAACACCGGCAACCTATGAGCAATGGTACCAAAAGACACATACTTTTGCGCAAGGTTTTTCACTGGCAAAATTTGGCTTGCCCGAGTTGTTTTCCGATGAAATTAAAAACAGCAACCTGGTTGCAAACCCCGGCTGCTTTCCCACAGGAGCAATACTTGGTGCCGCCCCGCTCTTAGCAGGTGGCCACATAGAAGCGAAACCACTAATTGTAGACTCCAAAACCGGGGTTACCGGAGCCGGAATTAAATCGAAACCGGTAAATTTATATTCCAATGTAAATGATAACTTTAAAGCATACGGACTAAAAAAACACCGGCACACCATTGAAATTCAGGAAGTACTGGGCAGCCTTTCCAACAAAGATACGATGGTACAGTTCACCCCGCATTTGTTACCTATCGACCGCGGAATTTTATCTACAATTTATGCCCGTCCTTTGAAAAAGCTTTCAGATGAAGAGTTACATGATATTTACAAAAAATTCTACGAAAAAGCGCCGTTTGTCCGGATACGCGATAAAGCACCGGCTACAAAAAATGTACGCGGAAGTAACTTTTGCGATATTTATGTAACCTACGATGATCGTACAGGAATGATAATCATAATTAGTGCTATTGACAACCTGGTAAAAGGAGCAGCCGGGCAAGCTGTACACAACATGAACCTGATGCTGGGCATTGAGGAAACAGAAGGTCTGAACCTGGTGCCAGTGCAGCCATAAATCACTATTACCTAGTGCTTGCCCGAAAAGCACTTGAGAAAATAGGTAGTTTTCTTGCAGCCACTACCTAATAAAGAATAATTACTAAAACAATAAAAAACATGGAAATGATAAAAAATATAACCAATGTAAGAGGAATAAAATGCTGGGGAGCACACACAGGAATTAAATCTTTGCGTCGCGATCTGGCCTTAATCTATTCAGATGTACCTGCCAGTGCAGCCGGGGTATTTACGCAAAACAAAGTAACTGCGGCCCCGGTAAATCTTACCAAAAAACACATTGCCGATGGTAAAGCCCAGGCGATTGTTATCAATGCCGGCAATGCGAATGCAGCAACCGGAGAGCAAGGTCGCCAGGGTGCAGAGGCAATGGCAGAAGCAATGGCAGAAGAACTTGGAATAGACAAAGAGCTTGTGCTTGTATCTTCCACAGGGTTAATCGGCGAGCCTTTTCCAACAGACGAAATAGTGAAAGGTATTCGCGAAAATGTGAGTAAACTAACCACCAAATCAAATGCCGGTTCATTCACGGCCAATGCCATTTTAACCACCGACACTTATGCAAAAGAAGGTTTTGTTGAGTTTAATGTAGATGGGTACGAAGTAAACATGGGCGGAATAGCCAAAGGATCGGGCATGATTCATCCAAACATGGCTACCATGCTGGCTTTTATTGTTACTGATGTAGCTATCGAACCCAAATTATTACAAAAAACCGTTAAAGAAGCCGCAGATAAATCATTCAATATGATTACTGTAGATGGCGACACATCTACGAACGATATGGTTTTGGTTATGGCCAATGGAAAAGCAAATAACGAAATGCTTAAAACAAAAAATGATGCGGGGTATAACGAGTTCAAAAAGAATCTGGAAGATATGATGATTCACCTTGCCAAACAAATTGTATCGGATGGTGAGGGTGCTTCAAAATTCATAGAGTACGAAGTTGTTAATGCATCGAGCATCGATGAAGCCCGAATTCTAATCCGGGAAATATCAGACTCTACGCTGGTTAAAGCCGCTATGTTTGGCCGCGATCCCAATTGGGGACGAATCGTAGGTGCTGCCGGAAATGCCGGAATCCCATTTGATTATCAGAAAATAGACTTGTATTTAGGCAGCGATGAGAAAATTGTAAAAGTTATTGAACGGGGTGTTCCGCAAGAATTCGACCGGAATATGATGAAAAAATTGTTGCGGGAATCGCATTTGCATATTAAACTCGACCTGCATCAAGGCAAAGCTGAAGCCAAAGGCTGGGGAACAGACTTAACGACAGATTATGTAATGTTCAACTCTGTGTACACAACATAAAATCAAACATGCATAAAAAAATGAGCAGGTCGTTTAACGCGCAACCTGCTCATTTTTTTTTGTTTTGGCTGATTTCTATATTTTTTTACACTATTAACCGACAAAATATAAATTTATCGTAGGCTTGACGCGTATGTCGCTGA
>CAYPSX010000107.1:0-13356 GCA_964413185.1 uncultured Bacteroidales bacterium | reverse complement strand
GATGCGAATGAAAAGTATAACGAAGTTAGCGGACTTTATAGACAGACTCTACTTAGCTGTCAATATTGTACAAGAACCGCTTGATGCTTTTCTTTGGTGTTTTTTCGAATTCGTGCGGGTATAGTTTGATACGGCTAATTTGCTGAAACTTTGGAAGCTCCGCGTTAATTTCTTTCCGGCTTTTTTCCAGATGATTAGGTAACTCATGCATGCGAATGCCATTATGGTCTATGGTTTCATAATCGGGATGCACCAGAGCAACGAGCTTGTTGTCGTCGGATAAAACCAGTGACTCCATTACGAACGGTTGATTATTAATGCGGGCTTCGATTTCTTCCGGATAAATATTTTCTCCGGATGGGCCCAGTATCAGGGACTTACTTCTGCCGTTTATGAAAATGTATCCGTCTTCATCAACACTTCCAAGGTCTCCTGTGTGCAGCCAGCCATCTTTGTCGATTGCTTCTTTGGTGGCTTCCGGGTTTTTGTAATATCCTTCCATTACGTTTTCGCCCCGCACCATTATTTCGCCCGAATCTCCCTCCGTGTCTTTTTTGTCTATTTTCACTTCGAGCGTATCGACAACTTTTCCTGCAGAGCGAAATTTTGTTTTTTCCCACCCGGCATAACTAATAAGCGGTCCGCATTCGGTCATTCCATAACCAACGGCATATTTGAATTTTATTTTTCTAAGAAATAATTCAACTTCTTGGCTGAGCGGAGCGCCACCAATAACTATTTCGCGAAATTGCCCGCCAAAAACATCAGTTAGTTTTTTATTGATTTTTTGGTAAATGGATTTGTCAACTACCGGCAGGGTAAGTAGCAACTTTAATAATTTTTTATCTAAAGTTGGTTTTATTTGTTTCTTGTAAATCTTTTCGATAATCAACGGTACGGCAATTACAACTGATGGCTTTATATTTTGAAAGGCTTGAATAATAATTTTGGGTGATGGTGTACGGGTCAGGAAATTAATGTGGCAACCCATGGAGAAGGGCCACAAAAACTCAAAAGCACAGCCATACGTGTGTGCTAAGGGCAAAATGGAAACAATTCGTTCACCGGAATTCAGGGGTAGGTTATTCCTGGCATAGCGCACGTTGGCCGATAATGCATTGTTTTTTAAAACCACACCTTTTGAAAAACCTGTTGTGCCGCTGGTATAATTAATTATGCCAATATCATCGTTCGATACGTCAATTGTGGTAAAATGCTCTTTGGTAAAGCCGTCTTTGTATAAACTTTCAAATTTTGCATTGGTGTTCTTGGTGATTTTTTCTATATCACAATCTTTACAAGCGTGTCTTACAGAGAAATTATCTATAGAAATAATAGCACGCAAATCAGCCATGCATTCATTATCTATGTTTTCCCAAATCATGTCGCCGACAAATAGCAATTTTGAGTCGGAGTGGTTTACGATGTGATGAATATCGTTGGCATGAAAATCGGGTAAAATTGGTACAATTACGGCTCCGTAACTTACTGTGGCTAAATAAATCATGCCCCAATGGGCGGAGTTTTTTCCCAGAAGGGCAATTTTATCGCCTTTTTCAATCCCTGTTTGTTCAAATACTTCGTGTAACCATTTTATATGGCGGGCTGTTTCGCCATAAGTGTAATCTTTTCCCTTATAATCAGAAAGAGCCGGATAGTCCCAATTTTCATGAATACTATCGTTTATATACTTAACAAAATTTTCTTTTATCATAGTTTTGTTTCTTTATAATTATCATGAAATGAGACTGATCCCGGAAGATCAACTTCGGTTCATAACGGTGAATGTATAAATTCAATTTAAATAAAACAAAATTTACAACAACTATTGTACTTTGCTAAAATATAATCGGCTATTTTGTAAGTTGTTGTTATTGGTCGTTTGTTTTGCGTAGTACATAACTGAAATATACATATTCGCCGGATTCAATTTGTTTGTATGTTTTTGAACCAATGGTGCCGGCAAAGTTTAATGCTGTTTTGTGCAGCACCCGCGGAGTGAGTTTTTTTATAAGCTTGCGCCTGCGACCATCATCCATTTTCAGTGCTTCAAGAACTTCTTTGTTTATATTTTTTTCTTTTTCAATACTAAGGCCTGATTCGGATAATTGTTTTTTAAGCTCTTCCATTTCATGTTGGTAGCGAAAATCTGTGTAGAGAAAGTAACCGTTGTTTTTTAATATTCGCTTTATTTCGTTCAGAAATTTCTTCATGTCAGGGTATCGGTGCGACGATTCTACATTAAAAATGGCATCGGCTTCTTCATTCTGAAAAGACATTTGCTGGGCATCGCCATGATAAAAACTCAGGTTATCGTTTTTGTAATGCGTGTTGCAGAAATTTATGGCTCTTTTATCTAAATCCAAACCTTTTGCAGTGGCCGGATAATGGGCATTGACAACATGCGAAAGTCCTCCTCCGCGTCCACATCCTACTTCGATTATGTTCAGGTTCTTTAGGTCTACTTCTGAAGCTAAATGATCGTATAACTGAATGGAGTAACGGTTGATTTCATCGGTTTCTGATAAATTGACTTTGGTTGAATCATCATGGTAACCGTAGTTCATAAAGAGAACTTCTGCATTTTTATCTACTCTGTTTACATACCAATACCAGATTTGGAAAAGGCGTTCGCGAAGACTATAGTTCATTTTTTTATTTTTAGTTGGTTTCTTGAAGTGTTTTCAAATTTAAGCATAATTTCCCGGCATGTAACATTTTGGGTTTGTTTTCATGTTAATAAAATTTCTCTAATGGTGAGATTTTTGTATGGCTGATTCGTTAAGTATCTGTTTTCATGCCCCGCTACAAGTGCAATCCAACACCCGGCCCAAGCGGAATATCAAGCCATACCCAAATTACCATCAGTATTACCCAGGCAATGAAAAACGCAATGGTGTAAGGCAGCATCGTTGAAATAATGGTTCCGATGCCGGCATTTTTATCATATTTTTGAATGAATGCAATAATAAGGGCAAAGAAACTCATCATAGGTGAAATTATATTGGTTACACTATCGCCAATACGGTAAACAACCTGGCTTAATTCGGGCGTGTAACCCAGAAACATGAATACCGGAATAAAAATTGGCGCTAAAACAGCCCATTTTGCCGAAGCGCTTCCCATAAACATGTTGATAATAGCTGAAAGTATAACAAACATAATCATGAGCGGGATTAATCCCATGTCGAGCGATACCAGGAAACCGGCGCCTTTAATGGCAAAGATGAGCCCGAGGTTGCTCCATTTAAAATAGGCAACAAATTGAGCTGCAAAAAATACCAGCACAACGTACGCAGCCAGTGTTTTTATACTGTCTGTCATGCCGTTTACGATATCTGTATCATTTTTAAATTTACCCGTAACAACTCCGTAAGCTATACCCATACTACCTGCAAGAATGAACAGCCAGGCTACAACGCCTTTAATGACCGGTGAATTTAAAATAGTTCCATCGGCACCGCGTAAAAATCCATTTTCGGGAATAAGGCCAATCAAAATAACAGATATAATGGCAAGCAAGGTAATAACGGATGCCCGTATTCCTTTACGTTCTTTTTGCGATAGCGGTACTAATTCTTCTTTATGTTCACCTGTGTACTTGCCAAGCCGTGGTACTACAATACGCTCCGTTACCCAGGTTCCGGCAATGGCCACAACAAAAGTTGAGGCAACCATAAAATAGTAATTGGCTGTTGGGTTTACTTCATAAACCGGGTCGACAATGCGGGCAGCTTCCTGCGAAAGTCCGGCCAACAGCGGGTCAATGGTTCCTAAAACCAAATTGGCGCTGAAACCACCGGAAACTCCGGCAAAAGCAGCTGCCATACCGGCTACAGGATGCCTGCCAACAGAAAGGAAGATAACGCCGGCTAGAGGAATAAGCAATACGTAGCCAATATCGCTGGCGAAATTGGAAAGTATACCGGCAAATACCAATACAAATGTTAAAAGCCTTTTGGGAGCACTCAAAACCAATTTACGTATTAATGCACCAATGAGTCCGCTGCCTTCTGCCATGCCAATTCCCAACATAGCTACCAGCACAATTCCCAACGGGGCAAATCCTGTAAAGTTGTCGACCATTTCAAGCAACACCCTGTGAAAGCCTTCTTTAGAAAGCAGGTTTACAGGTTCAACAAGGTCTTTTGATACCGGGTGAATGGCTGTCCATTCAACCCAGTGGGCTACACCGGATAAAACGAGTACACTTAGCGCAAAAAGGGCAAAAAGAGTGGCCGGGTGTGGCAGTGCGTTACCAGCTTTTTCTACAAAATTCAGGAAATTGAACCTTTTGATTGCTTTCAGCATTTTAATAGTTTTTTATCGTTAATTCGAAATGCAAAAATAACAGGCAAGTTCTATTTTACAAAAAAACCATGAATATATGAACACATGTAGCATATATCATTCGTAAAAGCAACGGAGCTATTGAGTTCCGATAAGCGATTCATTTATAGAACGCAGATTTTTGCAGATGCTTCGCGCCTAAAAGCCTTAAGCCGGAAAATTCAAAATTTTTACGTCGGCAGTGTAAAAGAAATTTCCGATCCTTTACCCGGTTCGCTTTCAATCACCAAATTGCCCTGGTGTTGGTTGACGAAATCGAGGCACAAATTAAGGCCTAATCCTGAACCTTTTTCTTTATCGGTGCCAGGTTGGGTGTAATAGGTGTTTGGATGCATTATTTTTTGAATGGTTTCGCTGGTCATTCCCACGCCTTCATCTTTTACTGAAACCCGGATCATGGATGATTGCTGCTCTATCAGAACATCAATTTTCCCTGATCTTGGGGAGAATTTAATGGCATTAGTGAGCAGGTTGCGCATAACCGATGAAATCATGTTTTCATCCAATAGAACATTGTCGAATTCTTTTTCAGCCTTCAGGTCGATTGTAATGTCTTTATTGGCGGCCATTCCCTGTACTCCGTATATGGCGTCTTCTGCAATTTCATTTACGGAGTGTTTTTTGGGGTTTATTACCAGTTGTTTGTCCTGGTTTTTTGCCCACATGAGTAAGTTTTCCAGAAGGTCGATGGTTGTATCAACATCGGATTTCATGAGTTGTATCAGCCGCTTTCTTTTGTCTTCGTTAATATCATCGTTTTCTAAAAGGTAAATCGAAGATTTCATGCTGGCCATTGGAGAACGTAAATCGTGCCCGATAATTGAAAATACACGGTCTTTCATTACATTCGATTCTTCCATCTCTTCATTCTGCTGTTCAATCAATCTGTTTTTTTCCATTAGTAGTTTGTTAAATTCTTTTAAATTGGCAGATTGGTAACGTATTTCTTTGTTTTTCTGTCGTACTTCTTTGTTTCTTTCCCTCAGCTTATTGTTTAACGATACTTTTTGCCGGTATTTCAGGAATGCCAGCAAAGCAAGCCCTAAAATAAGTAAAGATATTACAATCAGGAAATTACGCAAAATATGTGTTCGTTCTAACTGAATATTCTTTAGCTCTTGTTGCTTTTCCAGCAGGGCTATTTTTTGTTTTTGTTCTTTTGAGGCAAATTGGGCTTCGAGTTTTTCCAACCTTTCCAGGCGTTCTTTTCTTGCTAGTGAATCTTTTGCATCGCTGTATTTTTGATGGTACAGATAGGCTTTTCTGTACTCGTTTTTTTGTGCATGCGATTTTGCCAGCATGTTTAGGGCAATGACTTGGTGCGAAAATATTTTGGTTTTTTCGGCTACCTCCAGTCCGCTGGAATAATACGCAATGGCCGTATTATAATCGGCCAGATCATAGAAAATGCTTCCAATGGAATTATAAGTATTTGTCAATTCTCTTTTTTGTCCCAGTTGCTCATATATGTCTTTGGCTTTGTACAAATATTCCAAAGCTTTTTCTTTGCGGTTTTCACTCAATAGGTTTGTGCTGAGGTTGTTGTAAATATTCCCAAGCAATCGTTTGTTTCCAATTTTTTCGGCAATTCTTTTGGCTTTTTGCAGGCTTTTTTTCGCCATTTTAGTGCTATCCAGGAGTTCATAAGCACTATGCATGTTTACTAATGCTTTGGCCACACCCAACTCGTTTCCTTCTTTTTCATATATTTCTAAGGCTTTCTTTGTATAGCGGTAGTTTTTTTCCGGTTGAACGATATGGTCTTGATAGATTAGGGCAATTTTCATGTATATGCTGGCAAGTTTGTTATTTTCGTCCAGTGTTTCTCTTATTTCAAGCGACTTTATGAAATAATCAAGAGCCTCTTCGTAACGATTTTGAACGTAATTGGCAACGCCCAAATTTGCATAATTTGTGGCCAGTCCTGATTGATTACCTATTGTTTTGTTGATTTTACTGGTTTTTTGCCAATAGGCCCTGCAACTATCGTATTCAGATAAGTTATAATAATTAACACCAATGCTGTTGTATACATTTGTAATTCCTAATGTGTCTTGCTTTTCTTTATAAAGTTTCAATGCTTGTTTCATGCTGTCAATAGAAGCATGGTATTTGCCGGTGTAGCTTATGGCAACAGATTTTGATAATAATATATTTGCTTCAAGACCGGTAAAACTATTTGCTCTTGCAATTTTTAACCCTTTGTTAAAATAATGAAAAGCTGAGTCGTATTGTGTTTTTTGATAATATTTACCCAATTTAAAAAAAGTACTTATACGTATTGAATCACTTTTTGCAGTATCCAGCCCGTTCAATAGTTTTTGAGGGTCTGTTTGATTGGTTGCGATGATTGTTGTGAAAAAAACGCAAAATGCTATCAATAAGGGTAATCGCATAGTTAATAATTTGTTAACATGCGAAATTACGGCGAAAATATACACAATGCAAACTTTTCTTTGATATAAACGTTTATATTACCTTATTTGTATAAATTTTTGATTATGCGGTTATATGTGGGCTTATTTGCCATTCTTTTCTTTATCCTTTTTGTTGATGTCCTTTTTTACTATGTTTTTTTGCGGAAAATCAGGCGCAAAAAACCTATAACCTATGTCTATTTTAGTTTAGCTATAACATATCTGGCATACTGGTCGTATCTTTTTTTATTCACACCGGAAGCATATAGTTATGAGGAGCCTGATAATTATTATTTGTATTTTGCCGGTATTGGTGTCATGATGGCCTGGTATTTTCCGCGACTTATTGCATTAGCGTTACGTACGATTTTGTTTGTTTTGGAATTACTCAGAGTAAGTAAACGGAAAACATCTATTTGGATTTCAATGGGTTTTGGTTTGCTGATAATGGGTTTGGTGCTGTCCGGCATTTTTATTATTCGTTTCCAGTTCCGTGTTATTAAACAAGAGGTGGTTTCTAAGCATGTCCCTGCTGGTTTTAACGGATACAAAATTGCCCAGATTTCCGATACACATTTGGGCACAGTAAAAGGCCGGCAGGCTGCATTTGATGAACTTGTAAAAAAAGTTAATGGTCTCAATGCTGATTTGGTTGTTTTTACGGGCGATATTATCAATAATTTTGCATCTGAATTAAATGGTTGGGACACGGTTTTTAAAAAAATTACTGCACCTGATGGCGTTTATGCCATTCTTGGGAATCACGATTATGGCGATTATGTGAGATGGGTCAGTCCGCGCGATAAACGTCAAAATTTTATGGAGATTGTTTCATTTTTTGATAAAATAAACTGGGATTTGCTTCGCAATGAATACCGATACTTGGTAAAAGAAAACGACACTATTGTATTGTCAGGTGTAGAAAATTGGGGGCATCCGCCATTTCCGCAATATGGCGATTTGAGAGCTTCTCTGCCCGATACGCTCAATCATCCGGTTGTGCTTTTAAGTCACGATCCCTCACACTGGGGAGCTGAAGTGAAAAATCACGAAGCAGATATTTTTCTTATGTTGGCCGGGCATACGCACGGATTCCAGTTTGGTGTACGTTCGGAGAACTTTAACTGGAGTCCGGTTTCCATGCGTTACAAAGAGTGGGGCGGAATGCATAAATACAAAGACCGCTACATGTACATCAACATTGGGTTAGGTACCATTGGTTTTCCGGGCCGCGTGGGCATGCGGCCGGAAATTACCCTGATTACACTCAAATCTGACGACTCCGGAATTTAAAACTGATAAATTCTTATATTTCCTTGTTTTTTTCCGATTTAATACCCCATTTTTTAGCAATGATTTTACCTGCTTGTATAATCATAAATGGTGTTATAGCGCCAATTATCACTATGAGCCATGCATTTATTCCCATGTCCTGGAACGATAAAACATCTTTCAGTAACGGGACAAAATAAGCTGTAATAATAGCTGCAATGCAAAATACAAGTGCATACCAAATGTATTTATTTTTTGTAACCTGGTTTACAAAAATTCCTTCATCGGGATCGCGCATATTGAAAACGTGTAGTAATTGACTAAAAGCCAATGTGAAAAATGCAACGTTATTGGCTATGTCATCGGAAAGCTGCATGGCAAATTTAGCAAATAAGTATGCGCCGGTTACCGTAATACCAATTACAACTCCGTAATATATAATTCGGTACCAGCTTTTACGAGTAATAATAGGCTCTTCCGGGTCTTTTGGCGGTAATTTCATGATTCCGGGATTGCCTTTTCCCACGCCAAGTGCAAGGGCAGGAAATACATCAGACAACAGGTTCAGGAACAGCAATTGAAGTGGTAATATGGGTAACTTAAACAGCGTAAAGCTAATGGAACCAATCACTAAAATTTCGCCAAGGTGGTATGAAAGCTGATAGATGATGAATTTTCGTATATTTCCAAAAATAATACGGCCTTCTTGAATTGCTTGTACAATCGACGGAAAAGAATCGTCTTTCAATACCATATCGGCGACTTCGCTGGCAACTTGTGTGCCTCTTTGTCCCATAGCAATACCTATATCGGCTTTTTTCAGGGCAGGAGCATCGTTTACTCCATCGCCGGTCATGCCTACAATTTCGTTTTGTTGCTGAAAGTGATCAATTATGTTGAGTTTTTGCTCCGGATCAACCCGTGAGAATATTCGTGTCGATGTTATTTCGTTTTGCTCATCTTCTTCAAGTTCTTTACCCTTAATGACATTGGCTGCTTCATCGTCGACAATGTGCACTTGTTGGGCAATGTTTTTTGATGTGCCCGGATGATCGCCTGTAACCATAATTACCTTTATTCCCGCGGTTTGACATTCTTCAACGGCACTTTGCACTTCCGGTTTTGGAGGATCGAGGAATCCGCCAAGGCCGATAAATACCATCGAATGCATGTAAGTTTCTGTGGCATCATCTACATCATCTTCAAGTTTATCAATGGTTTTATAAGCGAAGGCAATTACCCGCAGGCCTTCTGCCGACATTTCGTCGTTTTTTTTCTTCCAGTCTTGTTTTATTTTTTCAGTGAACTCTTGTTTTTCCCCATTTATCTGAATCGAAACCGAACGGGAAATAATGGATTCGGCAGCTCCCTTGCATGAAACATAATATTTGTCGCCGTATGTATTAACCGAACCCATAAGTTTGGCTTCAGAATCAAACGGGTCTTCCTCTTTACGTTGCATCTGGTTAAATTCATTCCATTTATCTTCATCGTAACGTTTCAAAAACCGCAATAACGATAAATCAAGCGGGTCTCCTTTGCCTTTTTCGAGGTTTGCATAATTGCTCAGGGCCGATATTCTGAGAAAATGTTGAAAACCTTCCTCTGTTTTAGCCGTGGCTGAAGGTTCAAGTTGAACGGAATTTTGTTGATGCTTGACCTGAAACGTTTCTTTGGGTAAGGCAATTCGCTCCAGCGATAGTTCATTTTTTGTAAGTGTACCGGTTTTGTCGGTAAAAATAACTGTTGTTTCGCCCAGGGTTTCCACTGCCGATAAGCGCTTTACTACAACATTATGTTTAGCCAGTTTTAGCATGCCCCTGGCAAGCGCAATGCTTGCAACGATTGGCAGGCCTTCAGGAATGGCCGCAATAGCCCAGGCTACAGCAGTTTGGAAAAGGATGTAAATTTCTTTTCCGGTTAATAAACCGAATAAAAAATAGGCCAGGGCGAGGCCTAACGTTAGCCAGATAAGCTTTTTTGTGAGTTTATGGAGTTTTTTGTCAAGCGGAATTTGCTCCTGCCCGGCTTCGCTTACCATGGCCGAAATATTACCCATTTCGGTGTCCATACCCGTTGTGGTAACTACTGCAGAGCCGGTTCCGTTTGTAATAATCGTTCCCTTAAAAAGCAAATTTATGCGGTCGCCAACTCCTTTTTCATCGTCTATTTTGGCTGTTGTTTTTTTCACAGGGACCGATTCGCCGGTAAGTGCCGATTCATCGGCTTCCAGCTCGTTGTTTTCGATAATTCTTAAATCGGCCGGAACAATGATACCGGCTTCCAGCCTAATTATATCGCCCGGGACCAGTTTTTCGGCATCGATGCTGTTTGTTTCGCCATCTCTTACAACATTTGCTTTAATCTTATCCATTTTTTTCAGCGCCCGCATGGATTTTTGCGCCTGGTACTCCATCCAAAATCCGATAATCGTATTGACAAGGATAACCACAAGAATGGCCACTCCTTCTGCAATATCACCAAAAAAGAAAGCAACTATGGTAGCGGCTGCCAATAAGTACACAACAGGATTGTTAACCTGGTCCCACATTATTTCCAGGAATCCCCGCTTTTTTGTTTCCTTTAGTTTATTGGGGCCGTATTTATTGAGTCGTTTTTCAGATTCTTCTTCGGTAAGTCCCTGCTTTTGAGTATTCAAAGTCTCAAGAGCCTGCTCTGGTGTTTGCGTGTAAAAACTTTTGTTTCGCATTTTCTTATCTTTCTAATGTTTTTGACAAGTTGAACGAAAATATGTTTTACGCCTTCCGGGTTTTGTTTTTTTAAAAAAGTGAGATATAAAAAAGTCCGAAACATTTTTGAAAGACCTGCAAAAGCATAAAAAACGTAATACCCGTGAGGGTTTCGCTCATAACGAACCCCTCACGATTTTTTTGCCGGTTTTTTCATCGTTCTTATATCTTTTGTCTGATAAATTTTGCAGTATGCGATGTTTTGTGTTTCGCCAACGCTTCCGGTGTCCCCTCAAATATGAGTTCTCCACCGCCATCGCCGCCTTCGGGGCCTAAATCGACAATCCAGTCGGCAGATTTTATTATCTCCGGATTGTGTTCAATTACAATAATTGAGTGTCCTTTTTCTATCAGTGCATTAAAAGCATCCAGCAGCTTGCTGATATCGTGAAAATGCAAACCCGTGGTTGGCTCGTCAAAAATGAAAATAAGCGAATCTGAAACCTGGTCTTTGGAAAGGAACGATGCCAGTTTAACCCGCTGGCTTTCACCGCCCGACAAGGTGCTCGACGATTGCCCGAGTTTCACGTAGCCCAGTCCCACATCGAGCAGCGGGTGCAGTTTTTTGACCACTTTTTTGGCTTGCGATTTATCATCTTCTTTAAAAAACGCAATGGCATCTTCAATGGTCATTTCGAGTATGTCGAAAATAGACTTGCCGCGGTATTGCACCTCCAGAACTTCATCTTTGAACCTGCGCCCTTTGCACGATTCGCATACCAATTCCACATCGGCCATAAACTGCATTTCTACCTTGATAATGCCTTCGCCCTGGCACTCATCGCAACGGCCGCCATCAACATTGAAAGAAAAATGCGCAGGCTTAAAGTTCTGTTGCTTCGATAGTTGCTGATCGGCAAACAGCGTGCGTATTTCGTCGTAAGCTTTCAGGTATGTTACCGGGTTGCTGCGCGATGATTTCCCAATGGGATTCTGGTCAACAAACTCAACCCCTTTGTGCAGTTGGAAATCGCCCGAAAGTTGTTTAAAATCGCCTTTTTCCTGGCTGTAACCCTGGTATTTGCGTTGTAGCGCCGGATAAAGTATGTTGCGTATAAGCGATGATTTACCGCTTCCGCTAACGCCGGTAATTACGCTCAGCGCCTGTAACTGTATTTTAACATCAATATTTTTTAAGTTATGATGACGTGCACCTTCAATTTTCAGGAAATTGGAACCTTTGCGGCGTTGCTCGGGCACCGCAATGGCTCGTTTGCCGGTTAAATATTCGGCTGTGAGGCTTTTTTGTGAGTCGATGAGCTCTTTGCCCGAGCCCTGGAAGACAATTTCGCCACCGTGCGAGCCAGCCCGTGGCCCAATGTCGATTATTTGATCGGCTTCGTGCATAAACTCTTCTTCGTGTTCCACCACAACTACCGTGTTACCAAGTGCTTTCAGCCGTTGCAGCACGCCAATCAGGTTGTGCGTGTCGCGCGGGTGCAAACCAATGCTGGGCTCGTCGAGAATGTAAACCGATCCCACAAGACTGCTGCCCAGCGACGTCGCCAGGTTGATGCGTTGCGATTCGCCGCCCGAAAGGGTAGAGGACTGCCGGTTGAGTGTCAAATAGCCCAATCCTACATCGTTGAGGAATTGCAGGCGGCTCTGAATCTCCTGTAAAATGCGTTTGCTCACTTTGGTGTCAAATTCGTTGAGCTTCATGCTGTCAAAAAACGGCTGAAGCTTGTTCACCGGCATGGAAACCAGTTCCTGTATACTTTTGTCGGCTACTTTCACATAAGCGGTGTCTTTTCGCAAACGCGAGCCTTTACATTCGGGACAAACGGTTTTTCCGCGATAACGGCTGAGCATTACGCGGTACTGAATTTTGTACGATTTTTCTTCCAAATACTCAAAAAAGCGGTCGAGCCCGTCAAAGTACCGGTTGCCTGTCCAGAGTAACTTCCGCTCATCGTCTGTGAGGTCGTAAAATGGCCGGTGAATAGGAAAGTCGAAATGATGGGCGTTCTGTATAAGTTGCTCTTTCCATTCACCCATTTTTTCGCCGCGCCAGCATGCCACGGCATCATCAAAAATTGATAAACTCTTGTCGGGTATTACCAAATCTTCGTCAATGCCGATGGTTTGTCCGTAGCCATCGCAGCGGCGGCACGCGCCCAGCGGACTGTTAAAGCTGAAAAAGTGCTCGTTGGGCTCCTGGAGCGTGATGCCATCGAGCTCAAAACGGTTCGAGAAGTGATGTTTGGCATTATCCTGATCTACCAGCATAACCGTACAGGCGCCATGACCTTCAAAAAAGGCTGTTTCAACCGAATCGGCCATGCGGCTTTGGTTATCTTCATCGGTTTTGCACACCACCCGGTCTACAACCAGATATACGTCGTCACATTTTTTTAACGTTGAAATGTCTTCGATTTCGTTCAATCGCATAATCTCGTTACGGCAAATTATACGGTTGTAGCCGCGCATGGTCAGCCGTTCCTGCGTGTCATCGGCAAACTGTATGGGTGCCAGAATCATGGCCTTTTCGTTGGTGGCTTTGTCAATCATGAAATTCACCACATCGTCAACACTGTCTTTTTTGACCTCTTTGCCCGAAACCGGTG
>CAYPSX010000106.1:0-13366 GCA_964413185.1 uncultured Bacteroidales bacterium | reverse complement strand
CGTAAGTGTTTATATAAAAAAACACGGGTTTCCCCAATGCCCCTTTCGTATCAGGGTTTACAAAATGAACAAAAAACAAAACGCCCCGACAGAAGACTTACTGCATGAAAATGTAATCGTAGAAAGCACAAAAAAAGGAGGTCGCTGGAATACCTTTGATTTATCTTCGTACAACATTCCATTTCCGCCAGATGGCGCCTTTATTGCTGTTCAGTGGATCAATCAGGGAGATGAATACCATTTCCCGGTCAACTTTGGAAAACACAAAGCAAAAGAAAAGTACGCAATCAGGTATGGTTCCATATTGGGATTCAGCAAGCCCGATTACGAGCCATTATCGTGGTACAAATATTTAGGCAATCCATGGAAACACTTCAAAGGAAAAAGCCAGCCCATGATAAAAGTTGAAGCGTGGATACCCGTAGAAAATTGAAAAACAGTTAAATAAGTTTTTATGTTGCATTCAATACAAAATGTAGTATTTGTAAAACATAAAAAATATTGCTATTTTTATGCAAATTGAAAATAACCTTTACAATATGCATAGATTAATTCCCAGGAATACTGAAAAGTTTGTAAAAACGCATCTTGAAATATTTCCTGCTGTTGTTATACTTGGCCCCCGACAATGTGGAAAATCCACGCTTGTGAGAATGATTTCAACAGACCTACACAATTTGCTATACCTTGATTTGCAGAGCAGGGATGATGTTGCAAAACTCAATGAACCTTCTTTGTTTTTTCAAGCCAACAATGATCGCACTATATGTCTCGATGAAGTACAGGAAGTACCGGAACTTTTTACATTTTTAAGAAGTGAAATTGATAAAGACAGACGTCCGGGCCGGTTTATTCTCTTAGGTTCTGCATCACGCAATCTAATTCAGCAAACTTCGGAATCACTGGCCGGAAGAGTCGGGATTATTGAGCTGCCCCCTTTCCAAATTACCGAGGTAAGTAATGAAGAAAATTATACCTTAACCAAATTTTGGCTAAGAGGCGGGTACCCGGATAGTTTTCTGGCTCCATTTGAGCAAGCCAGTATTTTATGGCGGGAAAACTTTATAAGAACATACGTAGAACGCGATATCCCACAACTGGGTTTTCAAATACCTGCTAATCAATTAAAAAGAATGCTTATCATGTGTGCACATTCGCACGGACAAGTATTAAATGCCTCAAAACTTGGAGAGTCAATGGGATTAACGCATCCTACAATAAAGAAATATATTGACCTGCTGGAGCAAACCTTTATTTTGAGGGTTTTACGTCCTTATGAAGCAAATGTAAAAAAACGTTTGGTCAAATCGCCTAAAATATACGTCCGCGACAGTGGTTTATTGCACCGTTTGCTTCAAATTGACAACTTTAATTCCTTATTAGGAAATCCGATTTACGGGGCATCATGGGAAGGAATGGTTATAGAAAACATTTGCTCATCGCTAACAGATGCCGATTTTTCATTCTTTCGCAGCTCTTCAGGCAACGAGTTAGACCTTATTATTCAAAAAGGAAATGAAACTGTAGCCATTGAATGCAAAGCATCAACCGCTCCAAAGCTAACAAAAGGTTTCTGGAAAGCCCTTGAAATTATAAAACCAGATAAAACTTATGTTATAGCTCCGGTAAATGAAAAATATCCACTGGCAGAAAATGTGATGGTCAGTTCATTGGAAAATGCAATTAATGAATTGGAAAAAACAACCTAACCCTCTTTCCTCACGTACTATTAAGGTATTGGAAAAACGAGGGGTTATTAAAAACTTCGGATATTTTTATCCAAAAGCCTTCATTTTCCCAAACAAGTTATATTTTTGTTGCCAATGCAGAAGAACAGAATTATAGAACGCTTTATGGTTTGGCGAAGCACCAATGTCAGCGACAGGCAGTACGTCAACTTCCTGAGCATGGTTATTGGTGTGCTGGTGGGTTTTGCTGCAGTTATCATTAAAAATTCTGTTCACCTCATCCAGAACTTGCTCACCAGCGAATTTGCCGTCGATTTGCACAATTATCTGTATTTTGCCTACCCGGCCATCGGTATTTTTATCGTTTTTCTGTTTATGCGTTTCATTATCAGGCGCCAGGTCGGACATGGAATACCAACAGTTTTGTACGCCATATCAAAAGATAACGGATACATTGCCCGGCACAATACCTTCTCATCCATCGTTACCAGTGCACTTACCGTGGGCTTTGGTGGTAGTGTCGGACTTGAAGGCCCAACAGTAGCAACAGGATCTGCGTGGGGCTCAGCGCTTGGGCGGGCAGCGAGGCTCAACCGGAAACAAACACTGCTATTGCTTGCCTGTGCAGGCGCTGGCGCCATGTCGGCCATTTTTAAGGCACCCATTGCAGCTACGGTTTTTGTGCTTGAAGTGTTGATGATCGATCTTACGATGGCTTCCATTGTACCCTTGCTTTTTGCATCGGTGGCCGCTGCACTCACAAGTTATTTTTTCCTGGGTCAGAATGTGCTCTATCCATTTGAAGTAGTGCATGAATTTGTGATGGCCCAAACTCCATATTACATTGGAATTGGATTGTTTGCAGGCGTAGTTTCCGTGTATTTTGCCCGCATGTACAAACATTTGCAAAGCCAGTTCGACCGGCTAAATAGCCCGCTAAAAAGATGGCTCATCGGGGTTTCAACATTGGGTTTGCTAATTTTCCTGTTTCCATCGCTCTATGGTGAAGGTTACGAAGCTATAAACTCAGCTTTGCGGGGAGACCACGAATACCTCTTCAACAATAGTATTTTTTACAGTTTGCGCACTGAAACATGGGCAATTATTGGTCTTTTTATATTGATCATCTTTTTTAAAGTTATAGCAACCTCAGCCACTTTTGGCGCCGGCGGAATTGGCGGCATATTTGCCCCTACCCTTTTTATGGGCGCCAATACCGGATTGCTTTTTGCCAAAGTAATTAACCTCACAGGGTTGGAAAAAATTCCCACCACAAATTTTGCGTTGGTTGGTATGGCCGGTCTCATTGCCGGCGTGCTGCATGCTCCGCTCACAGCCATTTTCCTGATTGCAGAAACCACCGGCGGATACAAACTCATTATGCCGCTGATGATCGTTGCATCGACATCGTATGCCATTGTACGTATTTTTGAGCGGTACTCCGTTTACACTCATCTATTGGCCAGGCGCGGTGAGTTATTCACACACAACAAAGACCAGGTGGTACTATCCATGATGAGTGTGCGCAACCTCATCGAAACCAATTTCCGCACTATTGGCCCGGATGCCAAACTTGGCGATCTGGTAAAAAAAGTAGCCGTAAGCAAGCGCAACATTATTCCGGTAATTGAAGAAGATAATACTTTGCACGGTATCATTTTTATTAACGATATTCGGCATTTGCTTTTTCGCAGGGAGCTGTACGATAAAATTTATGTGCACGAACTCATGTTTATGCCCGCGCCCATTGTCGACCCGGATGAATCAATGGAAGAAGTTGCACGTAAATTCCAGCAAACATCGCACTACAACCTGCCCGTAATGCGCAATGGCAAATACTACGGATTTGTATCCCGCGCCAATGTATTTTCCAGCTATCGCAAAATGTTGAGAGATTTTTCGGAAGAATAAAACACTTAAAGTTTCCAAATTTTATTGAATTTGGCAAGTTTAGTTGCCGTATTTATGCAAATTTGGCAAGTTTACTTTCCATATTCACAACAATAGTAAGAACACCCTAATCAACACGCACCTTTTCAATAACGGGCAATTCCAAATCTTGAGCACCAATCTGCATCTGGTCGAATTTATGAAACTGGTAGTACAAATACCAGTTATTTTTAATTTCTACAAACGAACAGTGCCAGCCATCGGGTGTTGTGTAGTGCCGCACTTTGCCTTTTTGCTCAACAATTACATTTTCTCCGGCTACGGAGATGGCTTTTAGCAGATTCTGTAAAGGCTTTTTCCATTTTGGAACCATATTATGAAAAGCATCATATAAGTAGTTGTTAGTATGATGTGCACTCATTCCGCCCAAAGCTTTATTATCGTATGCCACAAACTTAGCTGCTAATTCAAGAGGATTATTAACAATTGCACTGTCAATTTCAATTAGCAACCCCCCGATGCTTTCTGTCCTGTTTCTGTGGAAACGTTTTCCGGTAACAACTTTTGCATATTTACCGGGCATCTCACTAAATTTGTCATCAGTAGCTAACGCGATACTTTCTTCAATACCCCGAAAACTTGTTTCATTTTCTTCCATAAAAGCATACTCCTGCTTGTTGTAGGTAGGAATGATCGTTGTATCATTTTCCCAATTAAGGTGAACCTTAAAAACACCCAACTGCTCATCAGGTGAAAAAATAGGAATATTCAAATAAACCTGGTTATCATGCATTCTGAAGGTAGGATCATTGTGGAAAGCATTCACTTTTTCATTGAGGTATTGAGCAATTTGTCCGGTAATTTTGATGTGATGCACACTTTTAAATTGCCATGTTGCCCGATCCAATTCGTAAATGTCATAAATCTTTTCTGTTTTAATATATTTTTCCTCACGAGAAAATTCATCATACATTTTATAACAGCTATTCTTATTTTTATAAATCACATTGGCAAACAGATAGATTTTTTGCCTCGCTACATCTTTCACCAACCAGTTGCCATAATTAATCCCGGGGTGCGGAATTCGTTGTATAATGCTATCGCCTGACAAAACAAGGAAGTCTTTTTGTAATGTACTGCTGTAAAATAACACTTTTTTATCATCAAAAAATAAATTATAAACAGTTCCGGCATTTTTTGCCAGCTCACGAGCAGGAAAAAATTTACCATTCTCATTTCTTTTGTACAAATACAAACCATCGCGAATGGTTGTACTATGAAACTTGTTTTCAACTTTTTCCCATGGACTTTTACTCATGAGTAAATAATTACTCTGTGGATAATAATAGTCTCCAATCATTACAAATGAACTGAAATACTTATTAAACGTAATTTCATAATTCACATTCGGCTTCACAAAATCATTTTCTCCGGGAATATTGTCAATTATTTCATACTGTAATTTCCCGCCACCCGACCAACTCACATAAAACCGAGAATAAAAATGTCTTTTTTTACGTACTAACCCGCAATAAAAGAGGGTGTCATTTTTACGTATCATACTACTCGCAATAAACCCCCGGTATCCCGACAAATAATTTGTATATTGGCTTGTATACTTCCGATGAACGCCCTGACTGTGATAACCCGTTCTTCCCCCTTCAATTCCATCAATATCTTTCAAATGCAACTGATCGACAATCAGTCCATTTTGGTTTTTAAGCAAATAAAAGGCTTGTTTATACCGACTAAAAAGCAAAGTATATTCTTCCCCGGCAAAAAACTCATTAATGGGAAACCCGGTATTGGCATAAAAGAGTTCCAGCTTTCCCGAAGGCATTACATCATTCTCAATCTCATGATGCGTAATGGTTTGCTGGGCAAAAAGCCCGATAGAAATAAAACTAAAAACCGTAAATAAAATCTTTCGCATAAGGGGTAATCTTTATTTCAACACTAAAAGAAACAAAAAAAATCCGCATATAATTGTCACAAAACCTAATTTTGCTTGTCAGAGAAAGTACAAAGAACGAAAAATGGATTTTGAAAGCATTTATACATCAAATTATAAACTGATTTACAAATACCTGTTGCGGTTAACACGTTGCCATGATTCATCGAATGACCTGACGCAGGAGGTTTTTGAAAAAATGTATATGCAAATAATTGCAAAAAAAGAACAGCCAAAAGATACAAAATCATGGCTTTACAAAGTGGCTTACAATCTCTTTGTAAATCAGTATAAAAAACAACAAATCGAAGGCATTTATCAACACGAAAAAAAATATTTACACAACAGAAATGCAACGGAAATACCCGACGAAAAGGATGAAAAACAAACACAACTCGAAAAAGGCCTTGCAAAATTAGGTGATGATGAATACCATTTGTTGATGCTTTATCAGGAAGGTTTAAAATACCGGGAAATTGCCGAAGTTTTAAATATGAAAACCTCATCGGTAGGAAAAACATTATCGAGAACCATTGAAAAATTACGAACATTAATTAAGGAGGAGTGCCATGAATTGTTTGAAAAATGAAACTATACAAGCTTTTCTGGATCATGAATTAACTCCGGAACAGACAAATCAGGTTGAAAATCATCTGAAATCCTGCATCCAATGCAGCGAGAAAGTACATTCATACCAAAACGACCTGCAAGCTATTGGGCACATGCTGGAAAATGAACGACCTGAAACTGCTCAAATCACAATTCCAAAATTCAGCAAACCACCACTGAAAACAAAAAAGCTTTGGCCAAAAGTGAAAATATACGCATCGGCAGCCGCGATTGTAACACTGATAACTATATCTGTATTGTTCCGGCAACACCGGTTTGAGCAGCAAAAACTAAACGAATTGAGGATGCAGGAATGGGAAATGATGCAACAAGCAAGCATGAATGAGGAATGGCAAAATAAAATGATGACCATTACCATAACAGACAAGGACGGAAACATAGTTGAACAAATATCCACCTCACGCTAAACGTTGAAAGGCGCCATTCAACGTCGTAAAAATTCTAACTTAAAAACGAAAAACCATGAAAAAATACGTAATAATCATACTCGTAAGCCTGATCAGTCTCTCACTTATCGGGCAGTCACAAAAGCATTATGCTGATGGCGTTACGCAATTTGAAGCTGTTGCTTCTTTTGGGGAAGATAATAATTGGCATCAGTTGTTTTCCGATTATCATCAGGAAATATATGAACGACCGGTAGGAAAATACCGAAAAATTGTTGTTGCCTCTGACGGATCGGTTTTCATGACCCAAAAAACCAATCATACTATGTATAAATTCTCCCCCAAAGGAGAAAAAATCAAAAATATCGGCTCACAAGGATCCGGCGATGGTCAATTCCCAATGCTACCAAAGGTTCGCGGAATTATCGACAATAAGCATGTATATACAACCGATGTACAGGGAAGGATTCGGGTGTTTAAACTAAATGGCGCATTTTATAAAAATGCCAAAATTGATTATATGCCGTTGGAATCAGTTCCGCTAAAAAACAATAAAGTTGCCATATTGGGTCATGTTCCGTATAAAAACGGCGGAGTGAAAAACATTATCAGCATTTTAAATATTGAAACCGGCAAGGAAATTATTGTTTGGGACAAAATCATTACAAGAAGAGAGCTAACAGAAAAAGATATTGTAGTTGATCTCGGCAACAAAGGGCATATCTCCTTTGGTCAAATCTTTTCGAACCCACGATATTTTCAGCCCCAAATAGCAACTACGGTCGACGGAAACTTACTTATTGGTCATCCCCGTGCCGGAAAAGTGGACATATATAACCCATCCGGATCGAAAATAAAATCCTTCACACTGGAGGTTGAACCACTTAAAATAACTGAAGCAGACCGTAAATCGTATTACGATCAGGCGTTAAAAAAAGCCAAAGAAGTAGAAAAGACCATCAGGAAAACCGAGCGTTACAACGAAAAAGAAAAGCAACAGCTCATCGATGGCTACTATAAAGGCGTAGAAATGCTGAAAGACCCCGGTTTCTACCCATCACACCTACCCTATTTTGCTGAAATACTGACTGATGATATAGGCAACTTGTGGATTGTTAAATACTCCAAAGAAATGGAACCCACAGAGTCTTTTCAACTATACGCCTACAACGATGACGGGAAATACCTGGGCGAATCAAAAGTGCAGTGCAACGATTATGAAGTTGTACTTGACCCGGATCAAATTCAGTTTTACAATGGGCAAGTTATTGCGGTAGTCCTGGATAAAAGTGATAAAAAAATTCCGTTGCGGTTGATGAAATTTAATTTACAATAACATTCCCACTATTGAACAAAGAGGCTGTCCAAAAAGTCAAACCTCGCCGTCATTCCGAGGAGGCACGACGAAGGAGTCTGTTGATTATCAGCTTATAAAGATTAGCTTCGCTGAGCTTGCACTTCGTGCTGCGGTTCCTTCACTTCGTTTGGAATGACGTATTCGAACCTTTTTGGACAGCCTCTTTTTTTTAATAGCACTTATTCCTACTGCGGCCTACCTTTTGCAAACTAAACGCAAACACGCATGACAGGCTGATTGCCAAATATTGCCGGCAAAGCGAATTTGGAAATCACTTGATATTTTCGTACTTTCGCATTAAATTAGGAGAATAAGGTGCTTTTTTAAGAAATCAAGTTTATTTTCAAATTTCAGAAGCTGTCCGGCTTGTTTTCTCCTGCCAATGTGAACTTTGCTTCACATTTTTTGTTTCACATATATAATAAAAAACATATAAAATATGAATAGAGATCTGTACAAAGTTGCAATACGTCCAAAAGCTCAGCGTGTTTTTCACACATTGCTCGAAGAAAACCCACGCCTACGCGAAATTTTAAAAAACGCAAATAATGAAGATGAAGCTCGCAATGCTATGAAGGATTGGGCAAACCAGCTCATTGCCGAAAGCACAGCAGCAAGCAATTTTCTTTTTGAGGACATAGATAAACGCGTTGCTTTTGAAAAATTGGACTGGACAGATAAAGCCGCTATTCGTTTATATGATTACGTTCAGCATACCGGACGCTCTATTCAGGATCCGAGCCTTGCCCTGGCCGACGAATCAATTCTCGATCCATTTGGCATTATGTGGAATGCCTACAAAACAGGCCGCGGTGGTGCCATGTACTACTTCTACCTCGATATGCTCTACCTTTTTCGCCAGCTGAATGGAATACTGAAAGAAGAAAAACCATCGCTCAAGAAAGTTCGCGACTGGATGGACAGGCATCCATCCGGATTAGATAAAGATATTGAAGAAACCCGCAACCAAAACCGGGACAGAATATTGACCATTTTTTTGCGTAAAATGGAGTCCGGCGAAATACAAGATGCAAAATACAAATTTGATAAAGAAAAATCGTTTACAGAAAACCTGGATATTGCTCGAAACGAGTGGTGGAACGATCGCGTTTTTCACCTGAAGTTTGCTGCCCGCACACCGGAAATGCTTAACGAACTGCTCGATTACTCGCTCGATAAGCAAACACTGCAAATAATGAACGATGCCAAAGAAGCCGGCATCCCGTTTTTTGTAAACCCGTATTATTTATCATTGCTTGATGTAGATCATACCGAACACGTTGGAGCTGATTTGCCAATTCGCGACTACATTTTTTATTCGCGCCAACTTGTTGATGAGTTTGGGTCAATCCAGGCCTGGGAAAAAGAAGACATTGTAGAACCCGGGAAACCCAATGCAGCCGGTTGGTTATTGCCATCGCAACATAACGTTCACCGCCGCTACCCCGAAGTTGCCATTCTCATTCCCGACACTGTTGGCCGGGCTTGTGGCGGATTGTGCTCATCGTGCCAACGCATGTACGACTTCCAAAGCGGTCACCTGAACTTCAATCTCGACAAATTACACCCCGATGAAAAATGGCCCGACAAGCTAAAACGGCTAATGAAATACTTTGAAGACGATTCGCAATTACGCGATATTTTAATTACCGGTGGCGATGCTATGATGAGCTCCGACCGGTCGCTCCAACAAATCCTCGATGAAGTTTACGAAATGGCCAAACGCAAAAGAGAGGCCAACGAAAAGCGCCCACAAGGCAAAAAATACGCAGAAATGGTACGTATACGCCTGGGAACCCGCCTGCCCATCTACCTGCCACAGCGAATTACACCGGAACTGATTGAGATACTTTCCAAGTTCAAAAAGAAAGCAGCAGCCATCGGCTTCAAGCAATTTGTGATACAAACACATTTTGAAACAGCCATGGAAGTCACACCAATTGTAAAAGATGCCGTAAAGCGGCTAATTACTGCCGGCTGGACCATCACGAACCAACAGGTATTTACCACAGCCGCATCGCGCCGCGGGCACACGGCAAAATTACGTAAAGTACTGAACGATATTGGCGTACTTACCTATTATACTTTTTCTGTAAAAGGTTTCATGGAAAACAGCCATAATTTTGCAACAAACGAACGTGCCATGCAAGAGCAGCGCGAGGAGAAATTACTTGGCCATATTCCTGAACAAGAATACGATACAATTCGCACGTTCCCCATCAATGCTGAAGACATGATTGAACAGGTTGCAGAGTTGCGCAAAAAACTGAACATTCCGTTCCTGGCCACAGACCGCAACGTACTAAATCTGCCGGGCGTAGGCAAAAGTCTAACTTACAGGGTTATTGGAATTACACGCTATGGAAAGCGCGTGCTTGAATTCGACCACGACCACACCCGCACCCACAGCCCGATTATCGAAAAAATGGGTAAATTTCACATTGTGGAATCAAAACCTGTTGGCCAATATATTGAAGAACTCGAAGAGATGGGCGAAGACATCAATGAATATCTTACAGTTTTTGGATATTCAATAGGCGAAACAGAATACCGCATGCCAATTTACGAGTATCCAAAATATGAATACGAAATGACAGACGAAGTTACCAATTTGGAGATTGAATAATACGGAATCTAAATATTTTGTAATGCGGTTTGTATTTTATATGAACCGCATTTCTTTTTTTACGTCAGTAGCATTTTTTTCACTCGTAAGCATTTCCAGTAATTTGAATGCCACATCAGTTCCGGTAGCAGGTCCGGTTGAAGTAATTATGTTTTTATCAGTTGTAATACGCTCACTTTGAACAATTGCACCGAAATCGGCGAGCTGCTTTTGTCTGGCTCCGTTGGAAAGATCATAAGTGGTTGCTTTTCTGTTTTTCAAAACTCCTGATTTACCAATTGGCAATGCACCCACACAAACCGAAGCAATAATCTTGTTCTGCTTGTCGAATGCCCGTATCAAGTCTAAAAAGCGCTCATCATAAGCATCTTCGTAAAAACCGGCCTCTTCAAAACCTCCGGGAATTGCCAACGCATCGAAATCATCAATATTGATATTTTCAAATGGAACTTCCGGTTTCACAATGAGGTTCCAGGTACCTTTAATCTCATCTCGTAAAGCAGTGGTTGTTAAATCTACCGGCTGATTTCCAAGGTCGCGACTCCACCCCATAACATCAGTAAAAACAGCAGCTTCGTACTCTTCGAATCCTTGTGCCAGAAATAATAGAACCTTTTTATTTGCCATATCACAATTAAATTTCGTCTCTTTTGGCTTTTAACTTTTCTGCTTCTTCCAGGCTCCTGTCCCATTCTACCATAGCATTGCTCATAGCCTCTTCGAAATCGTTCAGCTTCTGTGTATCTTCAGCGTATTCTGCTGTTTCCGGGTTTGCCATTTTAGCATTCAGCTCATCAATGGCCTTTTCATATTCGGCGATTTTCGCCTCCAGCTCCTCAGCTTGTTTCTCTGCTTTACGGATGTTTTTATCCATTTTCTTTCGGTCTTCGTACCGCTCTTTATTATCTTTCCCTTGCTCTTTCTGTGCTTTTTCGTTCTTTTTTGCAGAAACCGTGGAATTTAATTCATTGAGCCTTTCAAGTTTGCGTTTTCTGATAAACTCTTCAATTCCGCCCAGATGCTCAATGACCTTTTTATTTCGAAACTCATACGTTTTATCTGTAAGGTTTTCCAGAAAATACCGGTCGTGCGAAATAATTATCAGCGTGCCGTCAAAGTTATTTAGCGCCTGTTTCAATACATCTTTTGAGTGCATATCGAGATGATGCGTGGGCTCATCCATCACAAGTAAATTGATAGGTTCGAGCAACATGCAGGCAATGGCCAATCTGGAGCGTTCGCCACCGCTGAGCACGCTTACCTGCTTGTCGATATCTTCTCCACTGAACAAAAATGAACCGAGAATATCGCGTGTTTTTGTTCGCATATCGCCTGTGGCCAAATCATCAATGGTTTCAAAAACTGTTTTATTTGGATTGAGGCTCTCGGGCTGATTTTGCGCATAGTAACCAATTTTCACATTGTGCCCAATTTTTAATTCACCATCATGCTCAATCTCATTCATTATGATGCGCACAAGTGTTGTTTTTCCTTCGCCATTTTTTCCCACAAAACTCACTTTTTCGCCTCGTTCAATGGTCAGATTTGCATTTTTAAACACCTCCAAATCACCAAAAGATTTCCCAACATCTTCGGCCATGATAACCACATCGCCGGAGCGCGGAGCCGGCGGGAAACGAAGCTTCATGGTCGTATTGTCGGTTTCATCTATTTCAATGCGATCCATTTTCTCCAGCATTTTTACCCGACTTTGAACCTGCACTGCTTTGGTGGCTTTGTATCGGAACTTTTCAATAAACTCTTCGGTTTCTTTAATTTTTTTTTGCTGATTTTCGTAGGATGCACGCTGTGTTTCACGCCGTTCTTCAATCAATTTTGTGTATTCGGAATAGGGTACCGGGTAATCGTAAATACGACCCATGGATATTTCAATAGTCCGGTTGGTTATGGCATCGAGAAAAAGGCGGTCGTGCGAAACCATAATAACCGATCCGCTGTAATTTTTTAGCAAATCTTCCAGCCAGGCAATACTTTCAATGTCGAGGTGGTTCGTAGGCTCATCGAGCAAAAGTACATCGGGTTGCTGAAGTATAATTTTGGCCAGTTCAATACGCATGCGCCAACCGCCGCTGAATTCAGATGTTTGACGGGTAAAATCTTTAGACTTGAAACCAAGGCCTGCAAGCGTTTGCTCAGCAAAACCTTGTCGTTTTTCTCCGCCCATCATTTGAAAACGCTCATTTTTATCGGCAACTCTTGTAATCAAGCTCATATATTCTTCCGAATCATAATCTGTCCGCTCTGCAATGGCTTCATTCAAATGGGCAATATCTTCTTCAAGCTCATTAATATGTTCAAATGCTGTGAGCGTCTCTTCTATCACAGTTTGTTTATCGAGAATTTTCATGTGTTGCGGTAAATAACCAATGCTGGTGTCGCGGCTAATGGCAAGTGTCCCTTCATCGTAGTTTTGAAGTCCTGCAATTACTTTCAGTAAGGTAGTTTTTCCGGCACCATTTCTTCCGGCAAGCCCAATTCTGTTTTTTGGGTTTACTTTGAATGTAATGTTCTCAAACAAAGCAATTCCATCAAATCTTACTGTTATGTTATTAAGGGAAATCATATATATTATTTTGAATCAGCGAAGGTATAAAAATTATTAATTTATAAATATCAATACTCGAACCTCAAGTACTATGAAATTACTAATAATCACCTAGCTTATTTTGTTGGTAACGACAACCGCGGCGAATATAATTATTAAAAATAGATTTTTTGAGCAAAGTACATTGAATATTTTGGGGAAGTGGATTGTGGATATTCACTAGTGTCAAGTCAAGCATAATCTGACGGGCCAAGTATTGATCTTTTCATTTT
>CAYPSX010000105.1:0-13392 GCA_964413185.1 uncultured Bacteroidales bacterium | reverse complement strand
GATGATGAAGTTTCCTTTGAAGAATTTTTTATCTTTTGGTACCATTGGATTTATTCGGAAGCGGCCGATGTTCTTATTGCAAGAGAAATCATTCCACAGCCGCAAGACGAAATGTTTTATTATCAGAGAGCGGTAAACTTTTAAACCGGGCAGGTAACATTCCTGTTCTGTTTTTTTGCTTCAGCCATTTTACAGCCGGAAATAAATTGAATGGAATTTTAATTAGGAAATAAAGTCAGGCCGGTAAGGCGAAACACCACGCCACAATAAACTTACAGCTTTCGTACTTTATTTCTTGTACGCTTCAATAAGTTTTGTTATATTTGGATAAAGCAAAATGCCAACGGGTTATTTACAGTTGGCGGTTATAGATTAAGCAACCAATCATTCATAAAAAACCCGGTATATGAAAAATTTAGCAAATCATTTTATGATTAGCTGTCTTCTAATTTTAGGATTAGTAGCATGTGAAAAAGACGAAGATGAAATTAATAATGACCCATCAGATTTATGGAGTGGTATTGTAGAAACTCAGTATTATAATGAAGAGATATTGCAAAACACTTATCTTGATTTTTATGGTCAATGGGACATAGAGAGAATTTCTGGAGGATTTACAGGAACAGGATATGCTCCAGATTTTGATTATTTGGAAATTAGAAATTATGGAATATATGGTTTTGTTCGAAATGACAGTTTATTAGAATATGGACAAGTTGTGATAAAAGAGCAAAACTTAGAAAACCTGTGGATTACATTACAGCGAGATGATAACTCGGATTTCTTTTTTAACGAGTTTGAATTCTTTGTCGAATTACCTAAAAAGGATTCCATGAACTTGATTTCTTCAGCATTTGATGGATATAATTATTATTTCAATAGAATGGAATAACTACAACCGCCAACTGCGGTGTTAGACCCAACACCCCGCCGCAACAAACCCTCAGTTTTGCTGCTATATTTCTTGCACGATCCAATAAGTTTTGTTATGTTTGGCAGAGGCAAAATGCCAACGGGTTATGTGCAACTAAAAGAACGTAAATATTGCTAAGTCGGGTTCGGAAATCTCCCAAAATGGAAATACGCGAATGGCGTTTGGGTTATAGGAAGAAGTTACCCAACATAAAAAAGCAGACAATTAAACAAACAGAATTATGAGACTTAAACACAATTATTTACTAATTTTAATAATGGCATTAGCGGGTATATTATTTCTTTTTACATCATGTGAAGATGAAGAATTAGTAGTAGCGGGATTTACTGTGGATAATGATGAAATTGTTGTAGCCGACTTTGTTCAGTTTACTGACATATCCTCTAACGATCCAATATCATGGAAGTGGGATTTTGGGGATGGAAGTATTAGTAGCAAAAAAAACCCTTTGCATACTTTCGATAGCGTAGGGCTATATACAATAAAGCTAACTGTAACTAATGAATATGGTTCAGATTCTGAAACTAAAAAGGATTATATTTCTGTTATACATATGGATGGTACTGGTGATTCTATCAAAGATATTGATGGGAATAAATACCGTACAGTTTGGATTGGGGGCCAAAATTGGATGGCTGAAAATTTGAAAACAACTACATACAATGATGGAACATTGATTTCTTCTGGTAACTCATATAGCGCATGGGAAAACAATACAACTGGAGCATATTGTTGGTACGATTTCAATCAAGCTGAATATTCTGAAAAATACGGTGCTTTGTATAATGGATTGGCAGTTAAAACGGAAAAACTATGTCCCAAAGGATGGCATGTTCCAGATGAAAATGAATGGGACGCTTTGGTTAATTATATTTCTGAAGATGGGCATAGTGGAAGAGTAGGAGCAGCATTAAAAGCAGCTTATGGATGGGAGGAAAGTAGTAACGGTACCGATGATTATGGCTTTTCTGCACTTCCTGGAGGGAGAGCAAATGTACTTGGAATTTCTTCTGGTGAAGGATATTATGGTTTATGGTATAGTGCACCCTTGCTTAGTCATCTTTACCCTTTAACCTGGAAAATAGATTATAATTATGATGTTATAAGCAACTATTTTGAATACCCATCTTATGGTCTCTCTATTCGTTGTGTGAAGAATTGATTTTTAAAACATTAAATACGTTGGGTAACACCTGCGAGAGAGAATAAGGCGTTTGTGGCAGTTTTTAGCGACTGAGGAGTTAATTTACCACCGCCAACCGACGGTGAGCTCAACGAATTAAAATCAACGATTTGACAGGCTGTTTTGCAAAATGTAAATCGTAATAAAAAACATGATATTCCGGCGGAAGCTGACCTCCTTATATTATGAATTGAGATTTTTATCGTTTTTTGTGCCCGGAATTTCCGATTTCGGAGCAAACTGACCCCGCTCGTTTAAAAAAGCTACAGAAGGAAAAATCGGAAAATATTTTTTCAGAGTGGTTTTTATAACCTATTTTTGAATGTTATGTACTATTGTTGCCATTTTCTCTGCATTCTTATTTGCCAAAATTGTGTATTTATAACTACTAGTAAGAAAAATTTGATTTTAAATAACGATGGAAGAAAATAATTCACAAATAATTATATATCAAACCGAAAACGGAGAAACAAAAATTGATGTCCGTTTTCAGGACGAGACTGTCTGGCTTACGCAAAGGCTTATGGCTGAGTTGTTTCAGACAACTATTCCAAATATTAATATGCACCTTAAAAGCATTTTTGAGGAAGGGGAATTGGAAGAGAAAGCAACTATTAAGGATTTCTTAATAGTTCAAAAAGAAGGTAACAGATAAGGCTTCAATAAGAAAAATTGATGGAAAGAAAAAGTAATAAAAATGGATTTGAGTTTATTGTTTTGGATTTACCTTATAAATGACTGAACAAAAAGATTTACATAAAATGTCCACACAGGAACTAGGTCAGCTATTTCCGATAAACATAACAGATTATTCGGACACGTGGCCCGGTTTGTATCGCGAAGAAGCTAAATTCATCACAAATGCATTTACACAAACAGAGGTTTTAAAAATCGACCATATTGGGAGTACAGCCATTCCGGGTTTAAAAGCAAAACCCACGATTGATATCTTGCTGCAGGTTACACAGCAGATTGATATTCAAAAATTAAAGGACATTTTCAAATCACTCGGATATCAAATAAATGAACATCCGGAAAACCCGGCACCGCATTTAACATTTGTAAAAGGTTATACAAACCAGGGATTTAAAGGACAAGCATATCATGTTCATATTAGATATCCCGGAGATTGGGACGAAATACGGTTCAGGGATTACCTGCTAAAAAACAAAAACATTGCAAAAGAATACGAAACCTTAAAGTTGGAACTTGCTGAGAAATATCCGAACGACAGGGAAGCATATACCGATTCCAAAACAGCATGGATTGAACGAATTAATAACCTGGCACGATAGTAATGTGTGAGCGCACATCACGCTTATACTTCAGCTACCTTTTTGGGGAAGGCAACCTTTCGTCCTCTAAGCCGGATTTCAGAGGCGGTTTTTAATTGCCAAATGTTTGTTAATGAGTTCAATTAATTGTTCTGCCTCAATGGGCTTGGCGATATAATCGTCGCAGCCGGCATTTAGTGCTTTTGTACGATCGTGGTTCAGGGCATAGGCGGTTTGCGCAATAATTGGAATGTTGGGTTTTATTGCTTTTATGGAGCTGGTTGCCTCTAAACCTGACAGGCCGGGCAATCGCAGGTCCATGAGTATCAAATCAAAAGGTTTGTTGTCGCTGATTAAATCAATGGCTTCTTCAGCGGTTTGGCAAATGGTAATGTTGGCACATTTTTCAAACAGTAGCGTTTCCAGGTAATTTGCGCTCCATTTGTCATCTTCTACAATTAGAATTTTTTTCCCTTTTATGGGGCATTGATCTGTTGATTTAGCATTTTGAATATTTTTTTCGACTTCTGTTTTACCCTGCGTGCTTATTGTAAAGTGTATTGATGTTCCTTCCGACGATGATTTTTCTATCCAGATTTCTCCGCCCAATAGTTTTGCCAGACTTTTAGAAATGGTCAGCCCGAGGCCTGTTCCTTGTTTTTTCTCGTTTTCAGCATTTGTGGCCATAACAAAGCGGTCGAAAATGATGTGTTTTTCATTTTCTTTAATTCCAATACCTGTGTCTTGAACAAAAAACTCTATTTTATCATGGATTTGATTTTTATACCCGATTGTGATGCTACCCTGATCAGTGAATTTTATGGCGTTGCTAATGAGGTTAGTGAGAATTTGGTCAATTCTGTGTTTATCTGTTGTAATGAAGTTTGGATTTTGTGGATTACCGGGGATTTTTAGTAGTAAATCGACATGGGATTTACCTTTTTGCAGCAGGCTTTGCTTGTAAGTATTTGCAAGTTCAATGAGTAATTTGTTTATATCGAAATTTGTTTTGTGAATTTTGAGCAGGTTGGCTTCAATTTTCGAGATATCAACAATATCATTAATAATTTCCAGCAGATGCTGCGACCGTGAGAAAATGGTTTGGCCGAATTCTACTTGCGATTCGTGAGGCACTTTGCTGTGCGCCAAAATTTCGGCAAAACCCATGATTGCGTTCATGGGTGTTCTTATCTCGTGGCTCATATTGGCCAGGAATGCCGATTTAAGCCGGTCGCTTTCTTCTGCTTTTTCTTTTGCTTTTTTTAGGTTTAGGTTTTGTACCTGTAGTTCTTCGTTAAGCTCAATTAGTTTTTTATTGGTTTGGTGAAGTTGTTTATCGGCTTTTTCAATGGCCAGGTTTTTTTCTTTGATTGAGATTTCAGCATTTTTAATATGTGTGATGTCGATTATGGAAATAAGGCCGGCGGGTTTGCCATTGTAAGTAGTTAGTTTTCCGTCAAGATACACCCATTTTTCCCGACCGTCTTTTGCAATAATTTTAAATTCATAACCTGATGGCACTTTTTCCCCTTTTTGTCTTTGCTTTCCTCTTTCCCTGATCATTTTCAGGTATTCGGGGGCCACAAAAGTCCAATATTCCATTTGCAGCATCTCTTCTACGGTATACCCACTTATTTTTTCTGCGGCCGGATTGGCATATACCCAATAATCGCCTTGATAAATCATGATGCCCACGGAGGTTGTTTCGGCCAGGTGCCGGAACTTTTTTTCGCTTTCTCGGAGCTGGGTTTCAAGTAGTTTTTTTTGTGTGTTGTCCCTGAGTATACCTATAAATTGATTTTCTTTATTGGGTATTCTGTACAATAGTAATTCAGCAAAAAAAGCGGTATTGTCTTTTTTTCGTCCTTTAAATTCAATCTCTGCAGTGGTGTTGGTTTTGAGTGCTTCGAGCAGTTTTTCTTTGTAGTGCAGGTCAGTAATGTCTTCTAGTGATTTTTGTGAAAGAGACTGGCAGTCGTAGCCTGTAATTCTGGATAATGATGGAGAACAGTCTGTAATTTGGTTGTTGTTAATGATAATGAGGGCTTCTTTCGAATAATGGTATAAAAGTGATGTTTTCAGCATTTGATTTTGATGAGTTTCAATCTCCTGCCTGAAAACGACTAGTTTATCAATGACTTCGGGCAGTTTGTTATAGTCTCCCGACTCGTATATTTTCCGGAGTTTTTGTATTATGAAATTAATATCATCTTTTGCTTTTTGTACCATGCACAATATTTCCAAACCAATCAGATTTAAAAGGTATGAAAAAATAACTTAGATTAATGATAACGAATTGTTAATGTCTCGAAATGCTTAACTGGAAAGAGAAAGCGCTGCCTTTTTTTATTTTTGTTTCTATATGCAAGTTGCTACCATGTTTTCTGATAAATTCATTAACAATAGTTAATCCAAGACCTGTTCCTTCTTCTTTGTTGGTGCCTAAAGAAGATAATATATCATCGTTATTCTGAAGCTTTTGCAGTTGTTCCGTTTCAATTCCTGTGCCGTTGTCTGAAATTGTGATTTGTGCTTTTTCTTTGTTAACTAAGGTTGATTGCAATTGTATCATTCCGTTATTAAGTGTATATTTGAGCGCATTGGAAAGCAAGTTGCGAATGATGGATTGTAGCATTTGCTGATCGGCTGTTACGTATACATCTTCGGGTATTTTGTTTTGAATGGTTATTTGTTTTGATTTGGCTAATTGCTCATAGTTGAGCATTGCATACCGGCAAACATCATTTAAATTTAATCTTTCCGGATTAAACGGCATTTTGTTTTGTTCAACTTTCGACCAGTTTAGCAGGTTTTCGAGCAGTGCGTAGGTGTTTTTAGATTCATTAAGAACTTGTTGAATAAACTTCAGTTGTTTTTCTTTGGTTTGAGTTTTTATTCTCGTGGCCATAAGCTCCAACAGGCCAATTATGCTGGTAAACGGATTTTTAAGATCGTGGGCAATAATAGACAAAAACTTTTCTTTGGTGTGCAGGGCTTTCTTCAATTCATTATTTTTAATTTCAAGCTCTGCCTGCGTTTTCTTTAGTGTGGTCATGTCCCGCAAAGCATATACAGATAGCTTGTTAGGATCGTTATACAGTTTTTTATATTCAATTTCTGCAAAAAAGTTTTGACCGTTTCTGTGCCGGGCAATTACCTGAATTTTATTGTCCTGATCGTTTTCAAAAGCATTTTCAACCTTTTTAAGCTGTTTCCCTTCAAATAATACTTTAACTAACTCTTTTCCTATAATCTCTTTTTTTGAATAGCCGGTTATAGACATGAAAGCCGGGTTTACATCGAGACAAACCCCGTTCTGATGCAGAATAATACCTTCAAAAGTAAGGTTGGCAAGCTGTTGATACCTGTTTTTTGTTTTTTCCAGTGCTTCTTCGGCTATTTTGTTGGAATGTATATCCCGATTAACGATAATGAGACTTTCGGGGTTTTGGTTTTTGTCGTATGTATAGTTTTTGCCAACAGACTCAATCCAGCGGTATTTTCCGTCACGAAACAAGATACGATATTCAAATGAAAATGGCAGTCCTCTTTGTGTGTAATGCTTGATTTTGTTCAGTATGGCCTTTTTATCATCCGGGTGAATCAGAAATTCCCAGCATGAAATAGTGGAACCAAAATCGTCAGGCTTGCATCCTAACATGTGAGCAAATTGATGGCTGTACTTTGTTTTATTTGTGTGAAAATTCCACTCCCAATATCCACTTGATGAGGTTTTTAAGGCTTCCTGCAATTTGTTCTCTCTTTTTTCGAGCTCAATTTGGTACAATTTGTTTTGATAGACTATTTCAGTTTGATTGAGCATTTGAAGGGCCAAATCTTTGTTGGGTAGTTTTTCTTCGTGCTGCATGAAAATATGTACAACTGCCACCAACTTTCCTTTTTGTTTGAATGCTGTGGAATAAATTTTTTTTATATCAAGGAGCCGTTCCATTTTTTTTAGAATTTGGCTGCCAAATGTGTTATTGCTAAAAGCTTGCAGGTTTTCGTTAAATGGATGAATTCCGCTGTTTTGATATAAATTTTGAAAATCTTCGCGAAGTTTATAGGCTACACCTATAGGATTTTTTCCTAATTGGCTAAAAATATTGGAAAGGAGAGGCTGTTTGACTCCAAAAATTCCTCTTGTGATCGTTGTCTTTTCGTTGTGAGTTACTTCATTTACAATAATAATGGAATTCGGGATACAATGACTTAAATCGTGACCAATAAGATCGAAGATTTCTTTTGTGTCCTGTATCTGAAGTAAATTTTGTAAGTTTTTCTTCAGTAGTTCATAAGAAGCTGATTTGTCCATTCTGGTTTGTTGGTTTATTTCAAATCGCGGGGTGGTTAATCCCATGTTATCTGGTTCCTGCAAAAATACAGCCAGTTGCTAATTACTTGGGTGTAAAAGCCGGATATCTACTTATAATTTTAACTGATATGGGTCAGGTTTAAATATGATTTAAAAAAAAGCCACCGTTTAATCAGGTGGCTTTTTGTGGGCATTTATTGTTCTTTATTCAATAATGATTTTTGTGTTTAAAATCTGTGCTTCGTTTCGTAAATGAATAAAATACAATCCTTTAGGGTGGCCTTTTAAATTTATTGTGCTTTTTCCTGTTACTTTTTGGGTATGTACAATTTTTCCTGTTGAATTATACACAAATGCGTTGTATATTCCATCTGCCTTAATCGTAAAACGTCCGTCAGTTGGGTTAGGGTAAATGTGGAATAGATTGTTGTTCGTTGAGTAAATGCCAATTTCGTCTAGGGTTATATCTACATCAAGGTCTTGTCCGGAAACGGTAACAGAGCCATTTGTTTCTTCGTAGCCTGGAGCTGTAACACTGTAATTGAAAGTGCCATCGCTAACCTCACTGTCGTACATGGCTATTCCGGATCCATCTGTTGTTTGCTCACCATAATTTTCAAGCATAACTGTAGCACCTTCAATCGGGTTGGTTCCGTTTGTTACGGTAAATGTAACGGTCCAAAATTCTGTGGCTTCTGTCATTTCTACACTTTCATCAACATCGGCTCCGCTGACAGTAATTGTGCCTGTTTGCTGCAAATAACCCGAGGCATTTATTGTGTAGTCGTATGTTCCGTCGCTAACCTGATCGGTATAAGTTGCAACGCCCGATGCATCTGTTGTGACGGTTCCATAGCCCTGGAGCGAAATTGCAGCTCCTTCAATTGCGTTGGATCCATCTGTAACGGTGAAAGTTACCGTCCAGAACTCGGTTGCTTCTGTCAAGGTTACATTTTCTGTTACATCAGCACCGTCCACAGTTATTGTGCCGGTATTTTGCAGATAACCGTTGGCCGAAACCGTGTAGTTGTATGTTCCATCTTCTACAGCTTCGGTAAATTCTGCATAACCTGATGCATCTGTGGTTTGTTCGCCGTGATCCTGAAGCGCAACCGTGGCACCTTCAATGGCGTTTGCTCCATCAGTTACATTGAAAGCAACGGTATACGGTACCGGGGCAAGTTCGAGTGTAACGTTTTCTGAAATATCGCTACCCGATACTGTTACCGATCCGCTTTCAGAAAGGTAGCCGGTTGCTGTTACCGTATAATCGTAAGTTCCGTCGCTCACCATTTCGCTAAATGTTGCCACTCCCGAAGCATCGGTTATTTGTTCGCCATAGCCCGAAAGGTTTACGGTTGCTCCATCAATGGCTGTTGAACCATCGGTTACATTGAAGGTAACTGTCCAGAATTCTGTGGCTTCAGTCATGGTAATGCTTTCGGTGATATCTGCTCCGTCAATTTCAATTGTGCCTGTATGTTGCTGATAACCTGCCAGCGTTGCTGTGTAATTGTAACTGCCATTTTGTAATTCTACTATGGCATCTCCGTCGGCATTGGTTTGTACAGATTGTCCATCGATACTTATAGTCACGTCCTGAAGCGGATTAGTTCCATCTGTTACAGTAAATGTTGCTGAATAACTTTCCGTTTCAGTGGTGTATATTGCACACATTGTGAGTTTGTCCTGGTAATCGACACCAATTTGTGAAGTAGATCCATCACTGACATCAATGGTATAAAGGCCGCCGGTTGAGCCTGTCTTATAAAGTGTACCATAGAGGGTATTTGTTGTGCGGTCGAAGCCTATGTCCTGGTCTAAAATTACATCCATATCTAATAAGGCCACCAGGGTGCCTTCTCCGGTATTCTTATCTATTGAGTACAGCCTGTCGTCAAGTCCCAGGCCATACAGGATGCCTGAAGTATCAGCAGCCAGGGCAGTAATCGTTGTACTGGTTATAATTGTACCAATGGTTGTTGCATTGAAGTTTTCGTCAAGAGCGTAAAGTGTTGCATCGTTTGTATTTGATATAATAAACATTTGATTTGTAGTTTTATCCCATGTAAAACCTTTGATATTGGTAATTCCATGAATTGTTGCGTATTCATACGTGCTGCCATCTCCATTAATGCAATATGCTACGCTATCAGCAATACCAATTAGTTTTGTTGTATCAAAGCTACCTACATAATCGCCGCAATTAATATTTTGAACGCCACTTGGGGCGAGTGCGGTCATAGTTGCATCCATGTTTACGCCAACAATATAATTTTCAAGGCCGGAGCCGCTCCAATCGTATGCATTGTATGAATAAACCATATCTTTGTTGTAGGAGAAATTCACCACTTCTAAATTTTGTACAAGGGTGTTATCATCGGGGTTTCCTTCATCTGCGAGTGAAACAGTGGCGGTTAGTGTGTACGTGCCGTCTGCCGGTGTCCACGCGGGAAATGTGTTTACTGTGTAACTCTCTCCGGAATTGATGGTTGCCGGGTCTGTAATTGTTTCATTGTATGCATTGCCATCGGTAAGATTAACACTCCAACTACTTTCATTTTCCAAACCTCTGTTATTTACAACTATTTCCGGCATAAACGCTTCTCCACTGGCAATCCATTCAGGAGAAAGAGATTTAATAGCAAGATCGTGTGGTGCAGGGGTGAAGCATGATATATGGATGATAAAGCCGGGGGCTGTTACGGATCCGTCTGGTGTAAATTTAAGTGTAAGTGCACCTGTTGCATTTGATGCAGTAATTGTTTCGTCCTGCAATTCGGTTCCTGTATATTCGCCGATTAAAGGTGCGTTTTCATCTTCGCCATCATAAATATACAATTCATCGTAGCCCTCTTCTGTATCAAATTCTTCAAAATAAAGTTCAGCATAAGCTTCTGCTGTTGACGGAAAAATGGTAACACTATGTGTAACATTGCTGCTGTAATCTCCTGTAGGGCCGCCATTGTCGTATAAAATAGCATCGCATGTGGTTACGGAGAATGATGATGTTGGGTTGCCCATGTAAATTTCGTTGGTGATTTCACAATCAACGGAAATTTCATCATTAGCGGCATTATCATCTCCGGTTACATTGGTGATTGTTGCAATAAGCGTGTACGAATTCGCTTCGGGATTCCATTCAGGAAAATCTATTGTGTAATCAGTTGCTGCCGTAATAGTAGCAGCATCTGAAATGGTTTCATTGTAGCTGTCTCCATCGGTAAGCGTAACGCTCCAGGTATCTTCATCTGATAATCCATAGTTATGCAGTGTTACCTGCGGTGTTATCGGAGCACCTGTAAGTCCTGACGTTGGTGTAATTTCTGTTACGCCTAAATCGTGTTCGGGAGGTGTATAACAAGCAATATCTATTGCAAATCCGGCATCGGTGTTTGAATGATCGGGTGTGAATTTGAGTGTAAGTGCGCCTGTTGGGTTCGATGCTGTAATAACTTCGCCTTGCAGTGTTGCGCCGGTATAAACTCCAATTTCAGTGGCCGATTCGCTTTCACCATCATAAATATATAAATCATCGTAACTTGCTTCTGTGGCAAATTCATTAAAAGTTAATTGCGTAAATGTGCCGGGTGTTTCCGGAACAATTGTGAGCGTTTGTATTGTGCTGTTTGCATAATTGCCATCCGGGCCACCATCATCATAAATGGTTCCTGAACAGGTAGTAACTGTGTATGTAGAAGATGGCGTACCCATGTAAAGGTCATTAGAAACAGTGCAATTGACAGATAGTGCATCATTTTCGGGAACAGCATCTCCGGTTACATTGGAAATTGTGGCGGTAAGCGTATATGTTCCATCTGCCGGGGACCAGCCCGGGAATGTTATTTCGTAAATATCTTCGTTTGCAAGAGTTTGTTGGTCGGAGATGGTTTCGTTATATCCATCTGCATCTGTCAGGTTTACTGTCCACACACTTTCTGTTTCCATCCCGTTATTTTTGATTTGCACAGTGGGTGTAACTGTCGATCCGGAATAGACGTGTGTGGGGCTTATTGATTCAACAGCCATATCATGCGCAACGGGAGTGTAACATGAAATATTTGCTTTGAATCCCGGGTATGTAAAGCTGCTGGTTACCTCCAGTTCAATGGTAAGTGCCCCGTTTGCATTAGTGGCAGTGATTGTGCCCGGTGAATTTGTTTCATCCCATTCTCCAATTAGTGTTGCATTGGCATCGAGTCCGTCATAAATTCGTAATGATGCAGAATAACCGGAAATATCAAATTCCTCAAAATCAAGAACAGTATATGAACCTGCTGATTCAGGTTCTACTGTAAGGAAATGATGCACAAATTCTCCGTAGTTTTCGGAGGGGCCGCCATCATCATAAATTGTACCGGAGCATGTGGTTATTGTGTAGGTTGATGATGGTATTCCCATAAAAAAATCATCTGATACAGTACACTCTACCTCCAATGTGTCGTTAAATGGGATTTCATCATCTGTAACATTGCTAAGGATTGCCTGTAGCGTATATGTTCCATCTGCCGGTGCCCAGTCGGGGAAGTCTACTGTGTACTCTTCGCCTGCTAAAATTGTAGCTTCGTCTGATATAGTTTGATCGTATCCTGCGCCATCGGTTAGCTGAACTGTCCATGACGGTTCGTCTGATTGACCGTTGTTGCTTATGGTTACTTGAGGTGTAGTGGTTTCACCTGATAAAAGTTTGTCGGGAATGATTTCGGTAATTCCCAGATCGTGCTGTGAGACATAGATTGATGGGGCTGTAACGTCATCGATTGCAGCATACCAATCCCATTCTCCCTGATAACGGAAGGCTATGTAAATATTTTGTCCTTCATAAGCAGATAGGTCAACTACTTCCTGATCCCAAACCCCTTGTTGACCAAGTGTCAGTATTGAGGTGAACGAGGATGTTTGTAAATCTGTGGTTGATATCATTACATCAACAGTGGCTGCAAATGACCCGTGAGTTTGGTAGTAGAAACTTAATTCATTTTCTGATGCTGATACAGATAGTAAAGGTGTAATAAGCCATTCGTCTTGTGCTTCTCCGCTCGCTCCATAGTTGCAATATGCTGAGTACGATCCGGAATGTGCCTCTGAACTACTTTGTGTCCATGTTGTACTGGTTGTATTATCTCCGAGATTGTAATGTGTCCATCCAACGGGAGGAAATGACGTGCCCTCGAAATCTTCTGATAGTGCTTTTGTGCGGGAAGTTGTTTTTAACCTTTTTTTAGGCTGTTTTCTTTTCTTTTTTCGCAGTTTTTCTTCCAGTATGGATTTTTCACTGCTTGTTAAATGAACGTACTCGCTAACTGAGAGCCCAAGGGTTTGAATAAACTCTTTTTCGTGACTGGTTAACTCTGTTATGCGGGTTTTTCTTTCAGATTCAAATTTTTCGGTTGTCTTTTGTGCATTAATAGCAAAGCTCACTGAAATAAGCCATGCTAATAGCACGAATAATTTTTGTCTCATGCCTTTTTATTTTAAATTATGCAGTAATTAGTTTTAATCAATCAGATTGGTAAAGTTATGGCAAATATTTTTGATAATCAATTAGACATTGCAAAAAGTACGAAACTGATTGATAATGAGCACCCCATTTGTTCTGTTGTTTAGTTTGCAGATGGGGTAGAGGAGCACAAAAAAACCGCGCCCTTTGCAGAGCGCGGTTTCTTACAGAATTTTTTTATTTATT
>CAYPSX010000104.1:0-13399 GCA_964413185.1 uncultured Bacteroidales bacterium | reverse complement strand
TTGGATTCAAAAACTTCGAAAGCTTCCGATTTCTTCGGAACAGGCTTTGTCTTTGGCGCTTTCTTATCAAAGACTTAAAAAAGGTAGTTTTTTTACTAGCACTAAATATAATACGTACCTCAATTATAAAAAACGCTGCAAAGGTTTTGGCTTAAATTGCCAAAGCCTTTGTTTTTTTGTAGTGTTTATTTCTCTGTATGGTGTACGTGTTCCGGCAGCTTGAAAGCAAAAATGGTAATATCGTCGTGTTGCTCTCTAACCTGTAGAGATTTGTACATAATATTTTGCAAATAATGTTGCTGTTCAACCATCGATTTTCCGCCCATAGAACCCAGCAATTCCCGAAACCGCTTTTTACCCATAATATGCCCGTCGCTGTCAACCGACATGTCTTTGAAGCCATCGGAAGCAAGGTAAAAAATTGAATTATACCGTATATCAACTAAATGGTTGGTATATTGAAACATTTCACTTGACGTTGTGTATCCAATACTCTGCCTGTCGCCCTTAATTTCAATAATTTCATCGCTCCACAGGTAAAATAAATCTTGTTTGGCGCCGGCAAATTTCAATTTTTTCTGTTCAGGCATAATATAGCAAAACGATGCATCCAGTCCATCATCGGAGTTACCCGAATTTTCTGTGTGTTGTTTTAATAACTCCCGAACATGCTTATTTGTCAATTGCAATATTTTTGCCGGATTGTTAGCGGTTGAGTCATTAATTATACGGCTTATGGCAGCGTAAGCAATAACTGTCATAAAAGCACCCGGAACACCATGTCCGGTACAGTCGATTACACCGGCCAAATAATTTTCGTTATGCTTTGAAAACCAATAGAAGTCGCCACCAACAATATCTTTGGGTTTATAAATAATAAACGACTCCATTTGTGCTTTATCTATTTGTTGTCGCAATGGCAATACTGACGATTGAATGCGGCTGGCATAGCGAATACTGGAAGTAATTTCCTTGTTATGTTTTTCTATTTGTGCCTGAGCTTTTTTGAGGCTGGTTACATCTGCATAAATCACTACATATTTGTGCATATCGCCTTTATCATCAAGAATCGGAGTGATTGTAGTTTGCAGCCACACAGCACTACCATTTTCCTTATCGTATTCCGATGTAAAAGTCACCGGTTCTTTTTTATCGCGACACCTTTTAAGATATTTCAATGTGTTTTCATCGCTATAAACAAAAAACAAATTTATCCCGATTTTATCGCGCAATGTTTCAAGTGTGTAACCTAACAAATTGGTATAACCCTCGTTTATCCATTCAATATTACCTCGATAATCAGCAATTAACACTCCGTTATGTGTTTCACGAGCCACAATAGACAGTCTTTCCAGCTTAATATTAACATGGTTCAGGTTATCGCGTTGCGTCATGATTTCTTCTTTTTGCTGCATAATTTCCTGGGTACGCTCCTGAACCATTTTTTCGAGCATTTCTTTCTGTTCTTTTAAGGCCTTTACACGCCATTTTATCAGACCAATAACAATTAAAACAGCAATTAAAACTATTCCAGCCTGAAACCATAAAGATTGCCACCAGGGCGTTTTTATCATAAACCGATATTGGTATGGTTTCGACCAGTAATTATAACTATTCATAGCCCTAATTTCTAATGTATAGTCGCCCGGCGAAAGGTTTGAATAAATTGCATGCGACATGTGGGTTGGAAAGCTCCAATCTTCCTCCAACCCTAACAATCTATATTGATAGAGTGTTTTCTGCGGCTCTTTCCAGCTAATTCCAACAAAATCAAATGATAAGTGATTCTGATCATGTGGTAACGAAAGGTTGATGGGAATTCCGTAAATTTCGTTCAGGCTGTCAAAAAATATAGCATGGCGTTTGTTTCCTTTTTCCTTTATTTTAGCCAATTTTTCTACCCAGTCTACAGGCTGAAGGAACAAATTAACGGCCTTGAGATGAATGGTTGGCGGCACAGTGTCTTTGAAATGGTATGCCGGATTATAATTTGTAAGTTGCCTGCCGGTACCAATCCACATCGAACTGCTATCCACTACTAATGCAGAATGCTGACTTCCAATACAATCCAGTCCGGTAAACCCTTCAGTAATGCCGTAAGTTTGAAGCTCATATTGCTGTTGATCTATAGAAATGATCTTCTTTTGCGTGGCAGAATCTAACATTTCGACAATAAAATTATTCTCCGGATATTCAGGCGTCAGTTTTCGTCTCAAAACAAGTTCATTCAGTCCATTCTCCGTTCCAATAACAATACGTTCCTGATTGACCTGTTTTATCCAATAAACTATATTACTGGTTAATCCATTTTTTTTGGTTAATGTTTCAAAAGACTTCCCGTTGTACACAATAATTCCGTCGCCACTGGTTGCAAACCATACATAGCCCAATTCATCTTCAAAAACATTATAAACTTTATCGGCGTTGAAACCATTTTCCTTATTAAAATGTATATACTGAGTGCCCGTTATTTTGTAAACCCCGTCGCCCCAGGTACATGCCCATATATTTCCTTTTGAATCTTCATAAAGCGAAATAATCATATTTTGGGTGAAGTCTGCCCTGAAAAATTGTTCTCCATCGTATTTGATGAGCCCATGTTTATCTGTACCAAACCAAAGATTACCTTTTTCATCTTCCAAAAGTGACCATATTGAATTAGATGGAAGCCCGGTTAATTTATTATATACGTGAAATTTGTTGTCTTTGTATTGCCACAAACCATTACTATTTGTAGCTATCCATAAATTATCGCTATTGTCAAAAAGCATGCTCCAGACTGCATCAACATTAAAACCCTGTTTATTCGAATATTGATAAAATATGCCATTTCGGTACTCAAAAATTCCGTTGTCAAAAGACCCAAACCACAGCCTTTTTTGGCTACTCATAGCAATAGCCGGCACCAATTCAGCTGGCATGCCATGTGTTTGCTTGTAATGCATGAACATGAAACCATCATAGCGGTTTAAACCACCGCCCCATGTTCCAATCCAAAATACACTACCCTGATCTTTTTTAATGGCATATATTTCATTATGACTAAGTCCTTGATTTTTATTTAGACAAATTACTACTCCATTGCTAATTCTGCACATTCCTGCACCATTTGTTCCCAAAAGAATTCCGGAAACAGAATCAGCATACACAACATTTACAGGGCTTTCGGGGAGGCCTTGTTCATGTCCATAATTCAGTATATGATCTTTTTTTAGTATAGTCAGCCCTTTATGTGTACCAAAATATACTTCGTCAACTTCATTCCCATTTATATCACGTACATAATTGCTTTTTAAACCGTGTTTTTTGGTAAAATGCCGAAAATCAATACCATCATAGCAAAAAGCCCCATTGCCATACGTTCCAATCCAAATTTTCCCTTCAAAATCTTCATAAAGCGTTTCAATGCGATTGTCCAGACCAATATGTTCTGTTAAGCTGTAAATATGAACTCCATCAATCATATTTAACCCTTTATCCTCTGATGCAATCCAAATGCGGTCTTTTGAGTCAACAAGAATATCTTTCAGTAAATTACTGTTAAGCCCATGCTCAGTAGTATAGTTTTGAAATGTTCTTCCATTAAATTTGCTTGCGCCATCTAATGTAGCGAGCCACAGGTTCCCCTCATTATCCGGAGCAACCGCAAGCACCATATTACTAATCAACCCATGTTCTTTCATATAAAAATTAAAGTGCTCACCATCGAAACGTATCAGCCCTCCTCCGTTGGAAGCCATCCAAAGAAAACCGTTTTTAGATTTATGAAAATCATATATATAGCTATTGTTAAGACCCTGTTCTACATCGTAGTATTTTATATCTACAACAGCTTCATCATTATATCTGGGAGGCAAAGCGCGCTGCTGATCCGGAACAACCAGTCTTTTCTGTGTGCTGTCTTTTGCACCAATAAATTGATTAGGATCAAAATAACTAACTTTTGCTTCTTTTAATACAGATGCATAATCAAACTTTTCCCGAGGGAGTTCAATGGGAGATTTCAATTTTCCGTTCTTCTTTTTTCTACCCTCATCTGTAATTTGATAATTTGACAAACCAGGTTGCAGGAGAGTAGGTCCCCGATAGTAGCTTATATCCGGATTACCGGAATGAATCTCCTGTGGAGTTGAAACTTGTAAAGATTGCCAGTCTATTTTCTCCAGATTCAACTGCCCAAAGGCATATCCGGAAATAAAAAATAAAACTAAAAGTATAATATTTGAAACTCTTTGCATCATTCCAAAAATAATCATTTTTAGCTAAAAACCGCTATTCTTTGTATAAACCTTAATCTTAACAAACCGCATTGCTGATTCTTAAATGAACCGAGCCATGAAAATTTATCAACACCGCTCTGCTGAGCATTTCGAAGTTGATGCTGAGCTTGTCGAAGTACATTCGCATGATTATAACGGAACTAAAAATAGTGTGTCCCGGATATTTAGCTTATCATGGCGAGCCCCACACGTCTCTGCGAGGCAGGCTATCCGGCAACTAAAACCAAAATTAAAAACAGATAAAATGTTTATTATCCAGCGAAACTATCATAATTAACAGTTTAAATGGTTGTTTCATGTTTTTTTACTTTATATATTTGCAAGAGGATTACTAGAAAAAGGTTGTCCGGTTAATAAATCTCAAAAGAAACCAATGAGCAGAAAATGGCCAACACTAGAGAAACCTCCTATTATTCTTGCCATATTCCAGGTTAAGTTTAAAAAAGATATGGGAGGAGATATAAGCAGAATGATATCTAATGATCATGATATTAAAATGAAGTTTCCTTTAAGAGAGCATAATATTCACTCAAATTTGGGAATAGATGGAACTCCGGCACCAGGCATATCAACCTTAACAGCAAAAGCTGATACGAAAATTACAGCTTACATTTATTTTACCGAAAATAAGCGAAAAAAACTAATTGTTCAGGGTAACAGCATTACTTTTGTTAATGAGGAAGAATATACTAAATGGGCTGATTTTTTAAATGAAATAAAATGGTGCCTCGAAATATTCAACTCTCAGTTAGAAGAATCGGTGATTGAAAGAACTTCTTTAAGGTTTGTAAATAAGTTTAATATACCGGATTTCAATGACCCACTTGATTATTTTAGTCAGGCAATTTCAACAGACACGGATGAAATTTACCCAATTAATAAATTCTCTCACAGAATTTTATATAAAATACCTGATAAAGAGACAACCGCAATTGTGAACCAAGCTATTGAACCAATTGAGGAAAACAATGTTTATTACTATTTAGACGTTGACGCTTTAGATCATGAAAAGTATTCCTTTGATAAAAACAATACTATTAGAAAGGTATGTGATTTAAGAGATGTCAAAAATAATATTTTCTTCAAAACAGTAAAGCAAAAAACTATAGACCTATGCGTTTAGTTAATTCTAATAATAAAAGAATTGTAACATTAACAATGGCAGGTAGTATTACTGCCTCAGCCTTTGTTTTTAGTTACAATACTCTAACAGATATCCCCTCTAAAAATGTTATCTCCAGCTCATCTACAGATAACCACATTACGCAGACTCAAGAAAACACATACACAAATATGAGTCTAAGAATTGAATTCAATAAATTACTATCTGCCTGGAAAACAAAAACTACATTCATGTCGTTTGCCAACCAAATAGTTGAGGACATTAACTTCAAGAAAATAGTCTCTTATGGAGAAGCTATGGTTCCATTTATTATTGAAGAAATAGAAAAAAAACCTTCTCCATTGGTATGGGCTCTCAATTATATTTATAACCAAACAATAACAAATAAAGAAAACACTACAATTGAACAGGCTTGTAAACTATGGGTGAACGCGCTGCAATCATAAATGCTTTTCCCGGATTGGCAAATGATCCTCATTTCGAAATAACAAGTCCCTATGATGAAAAATATAATTGCATTGCTTGGGCTTATTCATTATTTACAAATAGATGGATGCAATTTGACACTGATCCCAGATTAGACGGAGTTTGGTATTGGTGGCCAGAAGGAGTAACTACAAGCCAACACATAGATGCATATATTGAAGCTTTTAAAACCAGAGGATTCAAAGTATGTAATACAGATAAGCTTGAGAAAAAATTTGTTAAAATCGCCTTGTATGTTAACCCAAATACCCTCGACTGTTTGCACGCGGCCAGACAAAAGAAGAACGGAATATGGATGAGCAAGCTGGGCAAAAACGTTGATATAACCCATGGCTCTCCTTATTCACTTGAAGGAGAATCCTATGGTAAAGTACATACTATCATGAAAGTTCTAAGGTAAACTCTATCTTTTTCGGCCAATTTGGAAGCTATAACCTGATAATGCTAGATTTTTCGAAGAAAAACCAAATGCGTAAAAAAGTCTGTCTTTATTTACTCATCTGCCTCATAAATCCATTCACATTTTTAAATCGAATGGCCGATTGCAACACCTTAAAATTCACTTTGCTCTTAATGGTCAATTCATATTCCTGACCAGGGAGCATATCAATAAAATTAGGTTCTACTGTAACCTCATAAGATGGGAACGACACATACATCGACCGGATAAACACTGGGGCAAATAATGTTAACTCAGCTCCATTTTTGTTCTTCTTTAATTCATAAGTAAATTGTGGCCGGGGAAGGTGTAAATTATTGTCTAAATTGAGCAGAAAAACTTTTTCCTTGTTTCCATTTTTACCATCATATTCAATATGAATTAAAACACTATCTTTTATTGGTTTAAGAGAATCCATAGCTTCAAAGGCTTCCCATGTGTTCGATGTGGTTGATAAATGCACAGTACCCTCTTTCTCCAACAAAACATTTCCATAAAAGTCCAACATTTCCAGTTCATAATCAGCCTTTTGCATCTCAGGAGCATCCGACACAAAAATAAGGTGTAAAGAATCCCTGAGTGTATCTGCAAAAACTGCAACAGGCTCAAATGATTCTTGTACAGTATAATATGCCGCTTTCTTTTTGCCGTAGAAATCTTGTATAGACCATGAAACAGCCGGCCAACAATCATTGAGTTGCCAAAGAAGCGAGCCCATACAATAGGGTTTTTGTACGCGGTGGTACTGAATGGCCTCTTCCATCGCCCGCCCTTGAAGCAATTGAGTAAGATAAGGGTAATTGTCGAATGAAGTTCGTTTTGTATAATAATGGTCAAGGTAATGCAAAAGCCGCATATTTCCGCCTGTTGATTTTTGATGGTTTTCAAATCCTTTGGAACCAAACTCCAACTCTGCTTCGCGCATGAACAATTGAAGCGAAGATAAGGACGGTATAGACTGAAAACCGTACTCAGAAACAAAGCGACCTGTATTTTCCCGAAAACTACTGAACGGCGCTTTTCCCCACCAAACCATCCAGTAGTGTAAATCTCCTGCTTCCACATTCTTTGGTTTTCCAGGGGCAGATTGCGGCGATGATGCCCAATACGGTGTGTTCGGATCGAGATTATTTAAAATTGAAGGCATCAATCCGTGAAAAAGAGAATCATATATGGTGAAAATCTGTTTAGCAACATCCTCTCCCTGCTCTTTTGTAACGCGCTTTTTCCATCCCCAGTTGTACCAGGCAGAAATTACCTCATTATTGCCACACCACAAAACAAGTGACGGATGATTGCGCAATCGTTTCACATTGTAAGTTACTTCATTGCTTATTTGATCGAAATAACCCGGAAAATCAGGAACCATACTACACGCAAACATAAAATCCTGCCAGACCATTATGCCCAGCGAATCGCACAATTTATAGAAATAATTATCGGGATAAATACCACCGCCCCAAATACGAATCATGTTCATATTAGCATCAACTACATCCTCAAGTTTTGTGCGCAATTCTTTTCGGGAAACCTCAGTCAAAAAGATGTTCATAGGTATCATGTTAGCACCCCTGGCATAAACGGGTTTACCATTCACGCGGAAATAGAAACTTTCGCCAACAGAATCCGGTTCCTGCACCAATTCCACCGTTCGCAGTCCAAATGTTTGTTTTTTTTCAGATAAGACAGAATCGCCAACGACTAACTGGACATTACACGTATACAAATTTTGTTTGCCATAACCGCGTGGCCACCAAAAATCAGGATCTTTAATTTTCATCGGGAAACGCAACGGCTTACTATCCGGCATCAAATTTACTTCCTTTGAGATTGATGAGGAACCATTGACGTTGATTTTTATCTCTGCTTTCTCCTTTTGTGCTATCTCACAGGCTATATTCACATCAATAAGTGCACTATCCTCATCCATCATTAGTGATTTGATATGGATATCCCGGATATGATTTGCGTGCCGGGTCTCGAAATTTACAGCCCGCCAAATTCCGGATGTGACAAAGCGCGGGCCAAAATCCCAGCCAAAATGAAACGGGGCTTTCCGAACAAATGCACTAATGCGCTTACCGGGAATCTGTCCGGTTGTATCATCATCGTTGGCGGAAACCGGCAATGAATAGGGTATATTCTCAAAATATGGCATTGTTTTCTTAATTGGCGAATGCAGTTTCACATTCAACACATTATCGCCGTTCCGTAAAAATTCATCAATCCTTACTTCGTGTCCCACAAACATATTGGAAGATTGCAGAATGTGGTTGCCATTCAAAAAAACATCGGCATACGTATCCAGGCCTTCAAATGTAAGCCATGCTTGTTGACCTTTGAGCTGGTTGTGATGAAACTCAAAGTTCTTTTTGTATTCCCAGTCTTTTTTATCGATCCATTGCAAACGTTGCTCATTGTCACGATAAAACGGCGGATCTATAAGCTGATGGCTAAGCAAATCTGTATGCACGCAACCGGGAACTTCAGCCGAACGCCAAATACTGTCGCTTGTTTCTTTGAACATCCAGCCGGAATGCATATCGGGCAACTGCTTTTCAGGCTCTTTACACGCCTGAACAACAATTATGCAACCAACAATAAAGAGAAATAAATTCTTCATACCCCCATTTTTTAGCAAATTATAAAAAAAGATGGGTTACAGCAATTAAATTTTTGCGCAATCAATAAATCCGCCGCCAATTAAATGATCATGGACATAAAAAGCAGCAGTTTGTCCGGGGGCAACAGCCCATTCAGGCTCATGAAGCTGCACATGTAATCTCTTGCCAACTTTGGCTACCGTTGCCATAACAGATTGATTCCGGTATCGTATTTTTACCTCTACAGCATTTGAGAAAAGCAATTCGGGAAAATGAACAACAAAATCGCGCACAAAAAACTCGTTAACCCAAAGGCCGTCGGCGCCATCAAGAATTATCTGATTTTTTTCAGGGATGATTGTCTTCACAAAAAGTTTCCCGGGCGTATTTATTTTCAATCCTTTACGCTGACTAATCGTGTAAAACGGATAACCATCATGGCGGCCTAAAACTTCATTATGTGTACTTAAAAAATTGCCGGGGCCGGGCAACTCATCTTTAGTTAGCAAAGAGCGAAGTTTGTTGCGGTAGTTATTGGCAGCAAAACATGGCCCAACGGACTCCTTCTGACTGGAAAACGAACTGAAACCGTGGTTTTGCGCAATTTGTTTTATTTCTGCCTTATCTTTTTTGCCCAGGGGTAGAATAACACGCTTTAAATCCTCCGGACTCAATCCCCACAAGAAAAAACTTTGCTCTTTTTCCGGATCAAAACCTCGCATTATGGCTAATGAATTCTGGAAATTTACAACTTGTGCATAATGGCCGGTTGCTACTTTTTGGGCTCCTATTTTATCGGCTTGCCTGAACAATTCAGGCCATTTGACATGAATATTGCAAAATGAGCAGGGATTAGGCGTTTCACCGCTTAAATAACCGTTTTTAAAATATGCCTGAACTTTTTCCCGGAAAGTTTCTCTTAAATCGACAAAGTGATGGCTTACAGCAACTTCGCGAGCAGCATTTTCTACATGCGAAGTAAACGCAGCGGTTGCATGAAAATCAGTAAAAATGAAGGTGCAGGTATGCACTTCAAATCCCGCCTCCTTAAGTAGCAAGGCAGTAACCAGACTATCGACTCCGCCACTAAAGCCAACTAAAACCCGTATGGAATTATTCGTGTGCATAAACAAAAAAAGGCCACTTTTCAGTGACCTTCACTATGGTGGTTTTTAAATTTATTTAATCTCTACTTCTGCCCCGGCTTCTTCTAATTTAGTTTTTAAACCATCTGCTTCGTCTCCACCAAGAATTTGTTTTTGTTGTTTTTGGGATAATTTTTTCATAATAACTTAATTTTAAAAATTTATATTTGATCCGGCAAATATAGAAAAAAACGAAGTTAGCACAAATATTGTTTTGTTTTATTAAGGAAATAAAACACTAATCATTATGAATCGTCATCGCAATTACAATATGTCCAAAAAAGTGCACGGGAAAATATTTTTCTGGTTGATAATTATCGTGTTCATTTTCAAACCCATTGATACATTCAGCCAAAATACAGATAGTCTGACTTCAGTTTTTACTAAAAATCAGGGTTACAAAAAAAGCAAGGCTGCCTATCAATTGGCTGATTTTTGGTACAATAAGCGAAACGATTCTGCTTTATATTTTTTGGATTATATTCTGAATAACAACAAGGGAAATACAGATACAATTTATGCTTATGCAAAAAAACAAAAAGGCAATATAGAACTGTTCACAGGAAACCTGCAAAAGGCTGAGTCGCATTATAAAAATGCCCTCGAAATTTACAAAAACACCAACCATAACGCAGGCATTGAAGCCTGCTATAACAACCTCGGCATTGTTTTATTAAAACAACGCAAGTTTGATGAAGCTATAACTTTTCTCAATCAAAGCATTGATTTTGCAGAAAAAAACCGCGATCAGCTATCAAAAGCCAAAAGCCTGCATAATTTGGCTTACATTTTTGAACTAAAAGAAGAGAATACAATAGCTTTGGGCTATTACCTCAAAGCGCTTCAAATTAAACGCAAGTTCAGCGATTCTGCATCTGTTTCATCTACACTCAACAATATTGGCAATATTTATGGCAGTTACAGGGAATTCGATAAAGCCATTTCATATTATCAGCAATCATTAGCCATAAACCGTTATCTGAAAGATTCCAGTGAAATAGCCCTTCGCTATTATAATCTGGGGCGGATGTATAAAAAGAAAAACCTGTTTGAACAGAGCATGGAGAATTACCTGGCCGCCCTCGAAATATATGAAAGAAAAGGAAATAAATCCCAAACCGCTAAAGTGTATAATGCACTGGCAAATTTATACTACGAATGGGGTAAAAAACAAAAAGCAACGGAGTATTACAAAAAGGCGCTTAAAAAGCTTCATTCGGACAAAGATAAAATTGAAAGAGCACGCATTATTATAAATCTTGCAGATATATACCGCAACCAGGGTAAATTGCAAAAAGCTGAAGAAAATTACAAACAAGCTCTGGAAATATTCAGGAAATCGGAATATTTCGAAGAAAAGCTCTACAGTTATTTGAATTATGCGAAACTTCTGGTCGAACAAAAAGAATTCTCACAAGCCAAAGAACTTTTTGCACAAGCAATAGCAATGGCCAGAGATAAAAACCAACTGTACTACCTGTCTACCGCGCTGATTGACTATAGTAGTTTATTTCAAAAGAAGAAAGATTATTACACATCAAACAAAATTCTAAAAACAGCATTGGAGAAAGCCCGGCAAACCAACTCCCTTCAACTTTTACAAACCATTTATTTCAATTACTACAAAAACTTTAAAAAACTCAAAAAATATAAAACCGCCCTCTATTTTTATGAAAAAGCCGAGCAAATTGGAGATTCCATTTATAAGGAGGAAACGTTACAAAATATTACCGAACTCGAGAAAAAATACCAACTGGAGCAAAAAGAAAAAGAAATATTATTACTGTCATCGCAAAATAAACTCCATAAGCTTGAAAACACAGCTCAAAAAGCGCAAATTGAAAAAGTTACGCTCATGAGAAATTTTGCCATTGGAGGCGGAATCCTGCTGATTTTAGTTATTATCTTTGTCGTTTATTCGCTTATCATAAAACGAAAAGCCAATAAAAAATTAACTTACTACAATGCCGAAATCATTGAGCAAAAAGAGGAAATTGAGACTCAGCGCGATGAAATCGAAGCACAATTAACACAAATAGGATCACAAAAAGAACTTCTTCAAAACCAACAAGATAACATCACCGACAGTATTGTATATGCCCGGTATATTCAACGGAGCATTTTTCCGGATGAAAACTTTTTTAAACAGCATTTCAGTGATCATTTCATATACTATAAACCAAAAAACATTGTAAGCGGGGATTTCTATTTTGGCGAAGAAACAAACGATTCTATTTATATTTCTGTGGTTGATTGTACCGGCCACGGCGTTCCGGGCGCTTTCATGAGTTTATTGGCATACAATGCCTTGCGCACCTCTGTTATTGAAAAAAAATTGACCGAACCCGACAAAATTCTGGAAGATATCGACATACAAATTAAAGCAGCAACTCATGAGTCGCCAGAAATTGCAGGAAACGGAATGGATATGATTTTCATTAAAATTGACAAAAAAACAAACCTGCTTACCGCAGCCGGCGCTAAAAGACCGTTAATTATATGCCGAAATGGCGAAATCAATGAAATATCGACCACTAAACGCTCCATTGGAAGGATGCAACTAACAAAAAAATACCCATACAAAAGTCAGGAATGGCAATTAGCTCCGAATGATATTCTATACATGTACACAGACGGTTTTGCCGACCAGTTCGGAGGCACAGCCAGTAAAAAATTCAAATCATCTCACTTTAAAAATAAACTGTACGAAATACAAAATATGCAATTATCTATACAAAGAAATATTTTAAATCGTACATTTGTTGAATGGAAAGGTGAAAATGAACAAATTGACGATATTTTGGTATTAGGTATTAAGATATAAAAATAACACTTATGAGCGTATTAATAAACGAAAATTCCAAAGTACTGGTGCAGGGATTTACCGGTAGCGAAGGCAGCTTTCATGCCCAACAAATGATCGATTACGGCACAAACGTAGTTGGCGGAGTAACCCCAGGCAAAGGCGGAGAAACACATTTAGGCAAGCCGGTTTTCAACACAGTTGAGGAAGCCATCAAAGAAACAGGAGCCAATGTTTCGGTAATTTTTGTGCCGCCGGCGTTTGCAGCCGATGCCATTATGGAAGCCACCAATGCAGGTATGCCGCTAATTGTGACTATCACCGAAGGAATTCCCACAAGCGATATGGTAAAAGTAAAAAATTACATGGCCGGAAAACCATCGCGCCTTGTAGGGCCCAATTGCCCCGGAGTTATTTCGCCCGGATTTGGCAAAGTGGGTATCATGCCCGGCTTTATTCACAAAAAAGGTAATATTGGAATTGTTTCCCGCTCCGGAACACTCACTTACGAAGCGGTAGA
>CAYPSX010000103.1:0-13436 GCA_964413185.1 uncultured Bacteroidales bacterium | reverse complement strand
AGTACATTGGGGTCGAAAATGATATCTTCAGGCGCAAATCCGGCTTTTTCGGTAAGTATTTTATATGATTTTTCTGCTACTTCTATTTTTCTTTCAAAAACATCGGCCTGTCCTGTTTCATCGAAAAGCATGACTACGGCTGCTGCCCCAAAACGTTGAATTATTTTGGCTTTTCTTATCATTTCTTCTTCGCCGTCTTTCAGGCTTATGGAATTTACAATGGATTTTCCCTGTACACATTTTAAACCGGCAAGAATAACATTCCAACGTGACGAGTCAATCATGATGGGTACTCTCGAGATGTCGGGCTCTGCGGCAACCAGGTTGAGGAATTTTACCATCGCTGCTTCATCGTCGAGCATGGCATCGTCCATGCATACGTCGATTACTTGTGCGCCGCCATCAACCTGATTTCTGGCCACATCGAGTGCTTCTTCGAGCTTTTCTTCGCGAATGAGTCTGGCAAATTTTCGCGATCCTGAAACGTTGGTGCGCTCCCCGATGTTGATGAGGTTCATTTCCGGGGTTATTTCGAGCATTTCCAGGCCGCTTAGGCGTGTTACAGGTTTGTGTTTTGGGATTTTTCTCGGTTCATATTTTTTGGCAACTTCAGCAATGGCTTTTACGTGGTCGGGGCGTGTTCCGCAGCATCCGCCAATAATGTTTACCCAGCCTTTTTTGAGGTATGATTCAATTAAGTCGGCCATTTCTTGTGCAGATTGGTCGTATTCGCCGAGTTCGTTTGGCAGGCCGGCGTTCGGATGCGCACTGGTGAAGGTGGTTGCCATTTTTGATAGCTCTTCAATGTATGGGGTAAGCTGTTCAGCTCCCATGGCGCAATTGAGCCCGAAGGAAATAATATTTCCGTGGCTCATCGATGTGTAGAAAGCGTTTAGCTTTTGTCCGCTGAGTGTGCGTCCGCTGGCATCGGTTATTGTACCGCTAATCATTATGGGAATGTCGGTGCCTTTTTCTTCATTTGCTTCTTCAATGGCATAAAGTGCTGCTTTGGCATTGAGCGTATCGAAAATGGTTTCGATGAGCAAAATATCAACGCCGCCTTCGATTAATGCCAGTGCCTGAGTTTTGTAGGCTTCATAAAGGTCGTCGAATGTAACTTTTCTAAAGCCCGGATTTGAAACGTCCGGCGAAAGCGATGCTGTTTGGTTTGTGGGCCCCATTGAGCCGGCTACAAACCTTGGGTTGTCGGGTGTGCTGTATTCATCAGCAGCCTCGCGGGCTAATTTTGCTCCTTCGAGGTTTACATCAAATGCAATGGCTTCAAGTCCGTAATCGGCTTGCGATATTGCAGTGCCGTTAAATGTATTCGTTTCAATAATATCTGCCCCGGCTTCCAGGTATTTTTTATGGATTTCCAGTACGGCTTCCGGGTGCGATATATTCAATAACTCGTTGTTTCCTTTGTAGTTGGTGTCGGTTTCGGGGATTGTTTCATGGTGATAGTCTTCTTCCTCGAAATGATAGGCCTGAAGCATTGTGCCCATGGCTCCGTCAAGTACAAGTATTTTCTTTTTTAGAACGTTGGCAATGTTATTTTTTTTTGTCATAAATATGCAAGTTTACTGTGGTTGTTTAAAAAGTTACATCTTTTGTCGTGCCGAACAGCGACAGCCGGTCTTAAAAATGTCGGAAGCGCGGAAATCGGTTGATTGTCAGGGTCAGAAGTATCCTTCTCCGTCAACTGACGAAGCGGAATGTTGTTTCAAAGCCTTTTTAAACAGCCTCATGGTCTTATTATTATAAAATGTTGCTTTTAAGGGTTTGAATAATGCCATAAAAAGCAAAATTACGGAAATATTTTGATATGTCAATATTTCAGGCGTATTTGAAAAGTATCTTTAACAGGCGGGGAGGCTCAACCTCTGTTTGTTAGGTTCTTATAGTTGGCCGCCCGCCTGTTAATCAGCTTAGATTTTAAAGATTATACAATGCCACAAAAACGTTTTGTTCCCGGATTTTTCTTTTTGTTTTAATTAAATCCGTGAGGTTAACTGTACCCACGGTGTAATAATGGTTGTTGCTTGCGTATTGTTCTATGACGCTTTTTAATGGTAAACTTTCTGTAATGTGCGGGTGGTCATAACGGAAGTAAACTGTTAATTCGGTGTCGTTGGAGTGGTCAGGCAATTCAAAATACGTTCTTTTTTTGTATTCATATTTATAAGCATGACTCAGTGCTGTAATGTCTGAAAGTACTGCCGATCCGGTAGGTTGACCGCCTGCACCTTTACCGAACATTAACTGGTCTCCATAAGCATCTCCTTTAATAATTACTCCGTTAAATTCATTGTCTACATTGTACAAAAAGCTGTTTTTGCCAACGAATGCCGGAATAACAAATATAGCTAATTGGTTTCCACTGGTTTTTATGGCCCGGGCTATGAGTTTGATTTTCTTCCCTTTTTCCCGGGCTTTTTGAATATCTGCATCTGAAATGTTCGAAATGCCTGAATAAAAAATATTTTGAGGTTTTACAATAATTCCAAATCCGTGCAGGGTCAGGATAATAATTTTGTACAGCGCATCATCTCCATTAACATCAAATGACGGGTCAGACTCGGCAAATCCTTTGTTTTGTGCTTCGGTTAAAGCTTCGTTATATTTTTTGCCGTGTGTTTGCATTTGGGTAAGAATGAAGTTTGATGAGCCGTTTAAAATGCCGGTTATGCTTTGCAGCAAATCATTGTCGTAGTATTCTTCCAGGTTTCTGATTACCGGAATACTCCCACAAGCTGATGCATCGTACAACAGGCTTTTTTGCGTTTCTTTTTGCAGGTCGATTAATTCTTCGAGGTGGTTGGCAATCATTTTTTTGTTTCCCGAAACTACGTTTTTCCCTTTTTCAAGGGCTTTTTTGGTTATTTCATACGCTCTCCGGTCGTCATCAATTAGTTCTACAACTATATTGATGTCCGGATTTTCAAGTATGTCGTCGGGGTTGTGACTGATGGCTGCCGGTGATTTTCCCCGGTCTTTATCATGGTTTTTAACTACAATTTTGCTGATTTGTGCTCTTGTAGACGGGGCTTTATCCAATACTTCAGCAAGGCCGCGGCCAACATTTCCGTAGCCAAATAATCCGATGTTTAATTTTTTTGTATTCATGGTTATTCGTTTAAAAAATGATAAATAATGTTCGAAATAATTTTTGTCTCGGTCAGAAAAGCATCGTGTCCAAAATCAGAATTCACAATGCGCAACGTTGCCCGGGGCAGCATACCTGCCAATGCTTTTTGTTCTTCAACCGGGAATAAGATATCGGTTGAGAATCCCAGAACCAGGGTTTTTGTCTGTAAACTGCCAAGTACTTCTTCGGCTGGTTGGCTTTCCCGGCCAACATCATGGGTGTCGAATGCCCGTAAAAGAAATGTGTAAGATTCAGAACTGAAGCGCCCGGCCAATTTTTTACCCTGGTAACGCTGATACGTGGCAGCATTTTGCTTTTTATTTTTTACAATTGTGTTTTGTGTGCGATTATAAACTTTCCAATTACGATAGCTCAGCATGGCAATGGCTCTGGCCACGGCTAATCCGGATTGGTTATTTGGGTTTTCCAGCGCCATTAGTTGTGCCTGATTGATGGCAATGCTCCAGGGCGATGCATAATAACTCGTGGCTGCCAGGCACAGATGTTTAACCGGCAAAAGTGTTTGTATTGCAAATTCTAAAGCAATAAAACCCCCAATGGATGCGCCTGTGAGCATATAAACTCCGTTTATGCCCAGTTTCTGTGCTGTTTGTTCAAAAATGGCGGCAAAATCTTTAATTTCAAGTTGTACCTTGTCTTCTGATTCGGAATCAACGAGTTCAGCGGGTTGGCTCGATCCGTAGCATGAGCCCGGCAAATTCGGGCAGATTACGAAATAGTGTTCGGTATCAAATATTTTGCCCGGCCCGATGAGCTCCGGCCACCAATTTGCAGCATTGCTGTCTGCGGTTAGTCCATGGCAAATCCAGATTGCATTATCACGGTTGGCGTTTAATTTCCCCCAACTGTGGTAAAATATGTTGATGTCTTTCAGTGTAGTATTTTGCCTTGTCGTGAATCGACTGATTTTTATCACGCCTGTGTTCACGCTTCGTGCTTGTTTTGTATGAGTTGATGTAAGTGTCATTTTTTACTGTTTTAGGTTGATTGAAATGCCTGATCAAAGTCGGTCAGAATATCTTCTATGTGTTCTATACCCACCGATATTCGAATTTGTCCCGGTGTTATGCCGGCTGCCGATTGTTGTTTTTCTGATAGTTGCTGGTGAGTTGTTGTTGCCGGCTGAATTGCCAGTGTTCGGTTATCACCAACATTGGCCATGTGTGCGACAATTTTCAGGTTGTCTATTACTTGTGAAGCCGTGTTTTGTGACCCGTTTACTTCAAAACTAAGCACGCTTCCAAATCCATTTGATAAATATTTTTTTGCAGTTTGATGATCCGGATGGCTTTCAAGTCCGTTATAGCTTACGCATTTTACTTTTGGGTGCTGCAACAGCCAGTGAGCCAGCTTTTGTGCGTTTTTTGCCTGCTGCCCGGCTCTGAGTGCCAGCGTTTCCAGTCCCTGGAGCAATTGAAAACTGTTATACGGACTTTGTACGGCTCCGATATCCCTGAGCAACTCGGCTCTTGCCCGGGCGATAAATGCTTTATTCCCGAATTTTTGTGTGAATGTTAAGCCATGGTACCCCGCCGACGGTTCGGCAAGCAAAGGGAAGCGTCCGGTTTCCCAATCGAACTTACCACTGTCTACAATCAATCCGCCCATAGTGGTTCCATGTCCGCCAATCCATTTAGTGGCCGAATGGGTAACTATGGAAGCCCTGAAATCGATTGGTTTACAATAAAAACCGCCGGCCCCAAAAGTATTATCCACGATTAGTGGGATGTTATAGGAATTGGCCAGTGCCGATAATGTTTTAAAGTCCGGTATTCGGAAAGAAGGATTGCCAATGGTCTCTACATACAAGGCTTTCGTGTTTTTGTCAATGAGTTTTTCAAATGACCGGGATTCCAGGCTATCTGCAAACCGCGCATCAATTCCCATGTTTCGTAGTAATACATTAAATTGATTATGGCTGCCCCCGTATAAAAATGGAGAGGAAATAAAATTATCGCCGTTTTTTGCCAGTGTAAGTATTGCAATAAGCTGGGCTGCATGCCCCGAAGATACGGCTAATGAGCCAGCGCCGTTTTCCAATTGAGTAATTCGGTTTTCCAAAATAGTATTTGTGGGGTTGCCTATTCGTGTATAAATGTTTCCGGTTTCCTTAAGGGCAAAAAGTGCTTTTGCATGTGCAGAATCACGAAATTGGAATGATGTGGTTTGGTGAATTGGAACGGCTCGCGAACCCGATGATTCGTTTGGTTCATAACCCGCAATTATTTGTAAAGTTTCAAAGTTCATTTGTTTTTATTTTGATGATTAGACATAATTCTCTTGTTCAGCGCTGGAATCTTTTTGATCCAACTATCTGTTAATTAGTTGTTAGTGTATTGTTGGGACGCTAATGCATTATGCCGACTTCGCGGGGCCTGTATGGAGGTGTTATTTTCAATGTAATCATATTTGAATGTTTAATAAAGGAGTTTTGATCTTTTCAGACCAAACGTGAAAGCAACCCAAAAGGGTGCTGGTGTTATGTCAGGAATGAGATGACGGGTAAGGTTAAGGGGATTTCATTTTTTGCAAGGCAAAAACGTTCGCAACGTTCTGCAAACATTTTTTATTGCAGATAAAAAGTGGAATGATCAATGCCTGGCCCGTCAAATTATGCCTGACTTAACACCAGCAGTACATTCGCATACAGGAACAGCATGAGGTACAGAGTGTAAATGCCTGAAATCGGGTTTTAAGTGAGGTAGGGAGTTGTTGTTTGTGTGTCATTGTCATTGGTTTAAGTTATAATTCCCTTTGGGCAGGTTTTGGCACCTCGTTTCTGCTGGTTGCCAGAGTTTCATCGAGCCTGATCTCTCCACTCTTCTGTATAACTCAAAGAAGTAAAACTAATGTTTACTTGTTTGAAATTTCATGACAAAGAAAAGTTCTTTTTATGAGATATGCAAAAAAAAAGCTATTGTATGCCAATAGCTTTTAATAAAACTTAAGTAACCTTTGTTGGTTCGTTGTTTTTTGCCTAGTAAATGTAGCAATAATCATAACCGTAACTACTTTCAAGGTCATTGCACCAACTTGAAGCTGCTGCATAATTCTTATGGTATTCGTAGTAATACTCATAATCACCGTCGTAGTAATCAGTACATTCGCAAGTGTATTCTTCTTCTCTTTGGCAGGAAAAAATAATTCCGATTAGGAAAAATACCAGAAAAAGAGATGCAATTGCATGTTTCCAGTTTTTGAAGTTTTGTATAATCATGGCTAATTGTTTAATGAGATTAATGCATTTAGTAGAAAGATTTATGTTAGTGTTTATTCTGTTTCTTTAAATCCAACCAAAATTGCAACACAACCATTTTTTAGCTTTTCGTTGTCGGTATCAGATTCGGGGACTTCCATTTCTACAATTATTTGTTGCGTTGTATTGGAAGTAAAGTCCCAGTAATTGGACATTTCGTGATTCCGGTTATCGAAGAGTACTTTATCATTTGTGTCTTTAAGCTTAAAACCCACATTTCCCAGTTGGCCTTCTGCACAAATAATTACGCGGTACTCCTGATCGGCATAAAAAGTCAACATTAGCTCTGCAATGTCGCCTTCATTTAAAAGCGCGCTGTTTACCTGTCCGTTAAAAATGTATGGGTCGAGTTTGGGTACGCAAGTGTTTTTTGTGAATTTGCGGCATTGTGCGTTTGCATCAGTGAATGCTGCTAAAGAGAGGAGGGCTGTGAATAGTATAATGATTATGTTTTTCATATGTTTATTTTTAATTTTAAAAGGTCATATGTAGCTCGCCATGATAAGCCTAATGTACGCCGCGTAATTTTTGTAGGTTCATTATAATCATGCGGGTGTGTGTGAAAAGTTTTGTCATGGCTCGGTTCATATGTTTATTTTTTATTCTGGCTCGGTTCATCTTTACCGGTTTTTATATACAATAATAGTATTTTCCTGAATGAAGTCCAAAAAATTATGGTGTTGTAATTTTGTTTCTGATTTTTGTGATGTACTCTTTTATTTGTTTCAGTGTGTTTGTGTCAATTTCAACTTTTGTGGTGCCTTTTATTGTTGTTTTATTGTTTTTACCATCAGTTTCAACGCCTTCATGAGTAGTTGTAATTTTTACGTTATCATAAATTTTTTGGAGTTCTTTCAAACCTTGTAGTACTTCAGCCGATTTATGTTCTTTTCGAACATGTGGCTCTACCAGTTTAATAAGACTTTCCAGTGCCAGTTTTTGTTCTCCAACTCTTTTTGTTACCTCTTTGTTGGGATTGCTGAAGTCCATTGAGTTTATCGCTAAATAATTTCCTTCTATCCAGCCGCCCGATATAATCATTACGGCAACAAGACTGCGGTTATTTTCTTTCAGGTAATTGTCTACATCACCATAAATGTCCGTAATGATGTGAAGGAGAGAGTCTCGATTGTCAATATGCTTTTCCAACTTATCAATGGCGAAATTTTTATGGTCTTGTGGGATTTGCAACGCTTCTGTTAATTCCCTGATGGCCGAAAGATAGTTCACAGATTTTTGAACCTGGTCAAATATTCTGGAATAACTCAGGTCGGCTCCATAAACGCCTAAATTGAGGGCTTGCTGGGTTTGATCAATATAAGATTGATTGTTTTCAATGGGATTCATTAATTCATTATTGAATTCCATTCCGGCATCACGGGCAATTTTTGCCATCTCCAGTGGCGACGGAATATTGTAAAAAATTCGCTCAACAAGCTTTTTGTCTTGCGACAGGTCTTGTTGCTTTTTTGTGCCCTCTGCCTCAATTTTGTCTGGCTGCTTTGTATTGCAGGCAGTTATAAACAGCAAAAGAATGAAAATATAAGATAGTTTTTGCACGGCTAATAATTTTTTGAAAAGATACGAACAATAAATATTTCAACAAAGATGCTTTACTTATTTTTTTGAAAAATGTTACATAAAACTATTACTATTTTATTTTTTGCTTTTACGTTTTTTCGTTTTTTTCTTCTCTACGCTGTAGCCGAACTTACCTATTTTCTTGCCCAAAGCATGATATTTACCATGGCTGTATGCTATCAGGCCGGCTTTATCGAGCCTGAATGTGTCGTTTTCATCAAAAAAGTCTACACTGGCTTGTACGTTAACTACTTCGGATAAAAACATGTCGTGCGATCCTAATGGAATAATATCTTTAACTATACATTCAATATTGAGTGGCGATTCAGCTATTACCGGCGATTTAATTTTTGTTGATGGCGCAGGTGTCAGGTTCATCTCTTTGAATTTATTAAAATCGCGACCCGACTTTACTCCGCACCAATCGGTTGCGTAGGCAAGGTCTTCGGTTGTGAGGTTGATGACAAAATCCCGTGTTTCTTTTAATATTTCATAGGAGTGGCGTTCTTTGCGAACCGAAATATAGCACATGGGCGGTTTGGAATTAACTGTTCCGGTCCAGGCAATAGTAATTAAATTGTAATCTTCGGGTTTGTGTCCGCAACTTACTATTGTGGCTGGCAAAGGATAAATCAGTGTTCCGGGTTTCCAATCAGTTTTTTTCATACCATAAAAGATTAAATGTGTATGTTTCTTTTATTAAGGTTGATCCGTGAATTTTTCATCACAAACATAATCAAGCTTTTTAGTAAAACCATATTTTTAGGCTATCTTTGATTAGTGTTTACCAATTTTAATTGAGTTTATATGCGAACGTTGAGATTTATTATTGCGCTAGTTATAATTGCAGGTGCAAGTATTGCCCTGTATTTTTGGTTTGAGGATGAAAAAGAAGACCAGCCTTTACAAGGTTTTTTGAACGATCAGGCCGCTTTGTATCATCGGTACAATGAAGCTTCTGTAATGAAATTGGCCGGGTTCACAGGTGATAATAATGCTGATTTTGAACTTTCGAAACTTATTCCTGCAAATAGCCTGCTTTATAAATATGTGGCAGGCGATAGTGCCTTGGTTTCGTGGCACCTTACGCGACAAGAAAGTCTTGAACCTGTTGTTTGGGTGGTGGTAGGCGAAGATTACGATATTATTTCCGACTCAGTTTTTAGCGGAAAAAGTTTTGACAGACTCCTGGAAGTGAAAATTAACGATGAAAAGGTTTTTATAACCCGGGGCCATAATTATCTGGCATTGGGCAATAGCGGAGAACTTATGGACTTTATATCAGATTTTCGGTTCAAGAGTGTTTCCTTTATTAATGACATGCCGATGAATAAATTGAAAGGCAGTGTAAAACCTGCTGTGTCATATATAAAATCCAGATTTCGCGATTTTAGCGAAATACCATTAACCGGTAAAGCTTACGAGCTTAATTATTATGTAAACAATAATCGTGTGTTTTTTAACGGAAGCATCGACAGCATACCGTTGCATTGCAATGAATATAAACCGGTAGCTTTTAACAAAGCACTGCCAAGCTCGGCAATTGCTGCCTGGCAATACGGGTTTAACGAAAACTCTTGTTTAACCGGCATCTTGCCCGATAGCCTTCAGTCTACTTTATGGGATGCCGAAGACCGCTATCAATTCAAATTTAAAAATATTTTGGATGCATGGTTCGAAGGCACTATCGTTTATTTTAACAGCCAACTGGCAAGCGGGCGAGAGACATTCGCTGCTTGTAAGCTTAAGTCCGATGCTGCTCCTTTTGCATCGGGCAGCCGTTTTTTTACGGATTACCGAACCATCAACCTTGAAAAAGAAAACCCCAGAAAAAGTTTTACCATTGCAAAAATGTTGCCCGATCAGCTTAGCAAAATTGTTTTTCCCGGCATACCAGGCAATCACAAATTATATGTGAGCCAGGTGCACGAGTGGTTGTATTTCTCACAAAATAAAACAGCCTTGTTGCTGGTAATCAATGAACTTGTAAATGATAAAAGGAAAAGCGGATTTTCAGGGCACAAAGATGCTATAGGTGCTGTCTTCTTTCATTTTCCCGATATACTTAAAAAATATGGCGATGATGCTAATAATGAGGAACCGGATACAGAACAAAAAAAGTCAGGTTTTGAGGTAAAAGCAAAATTCATTCCTTATGAAAGTGGTATATATTTTCAGGGAAGTGTTTATTAAATTTTCGTTACGAATGGTTAATCTGTAAATAATTAGTTTGTTATGAGAGTGAAAGACGTTTTAAGTTTGAAGATATTATTTGTTTTTCTGATATTGTTGAAGTTATCAGTGCTGCCTGCTCAAACATTAGACTCGCTCCGGGTTATTTATAAAGATGAATCGCCCCGTAAGACATTAGCGTACCTGCACACAATTGATACATCTACTTTTACCAAAGATCAAATGATAGATTATTATATTCTGGCAGCTAATATATACCGGTATAGCGATAATCATCGTAAAGCGCTGCAATACTATAATTATTTATCAGGTTTAACAGATACTTCTGCAAAAAGAATAGCGAAAAGAGATTTGTTAGGCGTACAGCTTTATGATCATTTTGAGGAGGTGGAAAAGACACAGGAATTGATGCAAAAAGTTGATAAATATTTAGAAAGCCACAAACCGGATTCAACCTTTATTGCAAAATACTATTTATCAAAGATTAATTTTTATACCACTAAAGCTGAATTTGAAAAAGCTATGAAGTTTGCCACCGAAGTTATGCCTTTTGTAGAACAATCGGCTACACCCGGCGTAAAAGCTTCTTTCTATATATCTGTTGGCGAATTGCTCCGAAAAAATCAAAAATTAAACAGAGCCGGGGAATATTATAAAATGGCCGAAAAAATAGCATTAGAACACAAATTGAAGCTCCATTTAGCCAAAGTGTACAATAATCAATCAATTATTTTAAAAGAAAGAGGCGATACACTTCAGGCGTTAAACAAATTTAAAAAAAGTGCTGCTTTGTATGAAATCCATCGGGGCGAAAGTACAGCAGCTCCTGCGTATTATAATATAGGTTTGCAATATACAGAAATGGGAAATTTTGTCGAAGGATTTCAATACTTTCGCCGTGTGCTCGATATAGGACAAAAATATGATTTCGATAAAGCTATATATTTCGGGCATCTGGGTTTTGGTATTAGTTATGGTAAGCAGGGTTTAATTGATGATGCCGAATTTCACTTCAAAAAAGCATTGGACTTAGCGAAAAAACAAGGATTAGCACCTGCAATAGGGAGGACATACGAATTGTTGTATCAATGTTATAATTCGAACAACATGCCAGAAAAAGCCCTGAAATATTACAAACTCGATCAGCAATTGCGCGATAGTATAAACCTTGCCGAGAACCAGGCAAAAGTTGAAAGCCTTGAAGCGCAATATCAATTAGTAAAAAAAGAAAAAGAAAATAAAGCTCTGCGCTTGAAACAAGCCCGTCAAAAATTGTCGTTTTTTGCAGGCGGCGGCATCATCCTTATTCTTATTTTGTTGCTAATATTGATGTACGTTACCTCGCGAAACAGAAAACAGCAAAATGCTTTGCTGGCATTTCAAAAAGACCAAATCAATGCAAAAAACAAAAAGCTGGAAGAAATGAACCTGAAAACTTCAGAGCAGAAAGCTCAACTTCAGGAACTCAATGAGGTAAAAGACGAAATGTTCCGGATTATTTCGCACGATTTACGAAGTCCGCTAAGCTCAGTTTATATGCTCATGCAAATGTTAGATAAAGATCATATAGACCGTAATAAAGCCATGGAAATGTCCAGACAACTGTCTTTTGAAGTAAATCAGGCCATATTTTTACTGAATAATTTGCTTGTTTGGGCACATTTGAATACAGACACAGTAAATCCGGTTTTTACTGAATTGCCCTTAAAAAATATAATAAAAGAAGTAATTGAAAATTTTGCAACCGAAATAGAACGAAAACAACTTGTTATAAAAGAGCAAATACCGGACGATACCATTGTAAAAGTTGATGAACACATGGTGAGTACAATCGTATCAAATTTAGTTTCAAACGCCATTAAGTTTAGCAACTCAAACGGAGAAATCATTTTCAGGATAAGCATTGGTGAAGATAAAACAGAACTGACCATTACCGATCAGGGCGTTGGATTTCCTGCACACGAGAAAAAACATATTTTTGAACCCGGTGTCAGGTTAGAAAAAGGAACAGAAGGCGAGCGGGGCAGCGGTTTAGGCCTTACAATCAGTAAAAAGTATGCCGAACTGCTCGGAGGTAAACTATCCATAACTTCCCATGAAAACGAAACCATTGCATTGCTGGAATTGAAACAGAGCGAGGTGGGTTGAGGGTCTTTAACCTTCACTTTTCATTTCTTTTTGTATCAACATAGTTGGTGCCCGAATTGCTTGCAGAATCCAGTTTGCACGGATCTGAAAATCAGTAAAATACGGTAAGTTTGTGGAGGTATAAGATATATTAATCAAGGATGTTATAGAACTAAGATCAGACTTACATAGTGGTTGCCCGAAAAGTGGCTTTTAAAATTCTATAATTTCCCGCATTCCCGTATGATTTATTCTTTGGAGTTGGGCTTTTCTGATGACAAGTTGTTTTCGGATAGATAGATACAATCGTGTGGTAGCGGAGGGGTCTTATTTTAGTTCTTTTATAAAATCTGGCCAGGTAATTATTTTTGTTTTCTTGATTTTCTTAATCACGAGTAAGTCAGAATCGTCGGTAATTAGAAAATTAGCTTTGCTGTCAACTGCAAGATTTAACAAGAAATTGTCCTTTAAGTCTCTACATTCGGTAATTTTAGAAGAAACCTCAATCAATTTCCCATATCTGTCAAAAAGCCTTAAAAGGTCTGATATTTTATCATCAGAAAAATACTTCTCAAATTTGGGTCTTTTCGCTACAGTTAAAAATTCTTCAATCAGTTCTCTTGAAAAAATTAGTTTGATTTTGTCATCGATTAATAAATCATCAAGAAAATCAAACTTTTTTGATATCAGAAAACTAATCCATAGATTGGTGTCAAGAATTACTTTCTTACTTCTCATATCGAGTTTTTCTAACAGACTCAACCTCGGCTGTTATCTCATCCATAGAAGGAGTTTCATCAGAATCAATCCTAAACTTGTCAAGTAATTCTTTAAATTCTGGTTTCACTTTTTCTTTTTTAATGCGGATTAAGTCTAAATCAGCCAAATCTTTAAGAAGCGATTTCGCTTTTGGATTTAATATGTCAATTCGAATCGTTTCCATTATTTTGATTTTTTTTCAAAGATACGAAAAATTTTATTTAAGTAGAGTCTGTCTATAAAGTCCGCTAACTTCGTTATACTTTTCATTCGCATCAGTCATCCCGATTTTCGGGACTCCTGATACTCATTCAAAGCAAGCCTCGTTATCGAACTTTATAGTTCAGACTC
>CAYPSX010000102.1:0-13481 GCA_964413185.1 uncultured Bacteroidales bacterium | reverse complement strand
GGCCCTCAAAAACTTATTCTATTACAGTTAACCCGCCACCACAAGTTGATCAACCCACAGATACTACAACCTGTAATAACAGTACTATTGACGAAATCAATTTCACAACAAGCAATACTGACGGGACAACAGAATACACCTGGACAAACAACAATACAAACATTAATCTTACAGCATCAGGTTCCAACTCCATACCGGCATTTACAGCCACTAATACAGGCACATCGCCGGAAATAGCTACAATTACGGTAACACCTGAATATACCAACAATGGAATAACATGTACAGGAAGCAGCAAATCCTTTTTCATAACCGTATATCCTGAGGGACAGGTAAACCAGGTTGCAGATCAGGAAATTTGCCACAACACTGAATTTGCAGACATCGCATTTTCAACTTCTAATACAGGCAAAACAACCGATTATGTTTGGACAAACGATAATACTTCCATTGGCTTAACCTCATCAGGGAGCGGCAACATACCAGCATTTACCGGGTCAAATTCAGAAACAGAAGCTGATACAGCAAACATTACGGTCACACCCTATTTCAATGGCGATCCGGGCGGTTGCGCAGGGACACCAATGCAATTCAAATTAATTGTAAAACCATTGCCCGATGTGAGTTTTTCCATGCCGCAAAGCACCTACAGTAACGATGCTCCTGCAGACACAATACACGGAGCCACACCACCCGGCGGATTATTTAGCGGCCCCGGAATAATTGCCTCAGACAGCACATTTCACCCCAGCTCTGCCGGAGACGGAACACATACAATAACATATACTTACCCGGCATCAGCCGGTTTAGGTTGCCAAAACACCGCAACAGATAACGTATCGGTAGTTCCACCGGGCGGAACAATTACCGGAGTGGAGAATTACTATTGCGATTACCAGGGAAAGGATACGATTTATGGTCACGTTGGTCCCGGGGGTACACTAACAGAACCTGGTTGTGGGTTTGAATTATTATCGGGAATGACCAAGCTAAATGATTCAGTGATTATAATAGACCCGACGTTGCTTCCCAAAGGAGATATAGATTTTAAATTTACGTATTTCCAGGGAACCTATTTCGAGATATTGGAAAGCACTAAAGTGCATGAGATAAACAATGTAGCTAGTTTCTCCGGCCTCATTGATGAATATTGCGTAAATAGCGACTCCACAAAACTTTCCAGTAATCCGGTCGGAGGCACATTTTATGGAGCTGGAATGGTTGATGACTATTTCAAACCATGGATAGCCGGCGCAGGAACACGCGAAATTGAATATATATACAATATTCCGTCGACCAGTTGCTACGATACAGCAGTAAATACAACCACAGTTAACAGCCTGCCTGACGTATCCCTAACATACGACACATCATACTGTGCAAATGGCGATCAAGCTCCCATAGTTGGCGATCAGGGGCCCGGCACTTTTACCGGCCCCAACCTAAGCGGATCAGGCGATACAGCATGGTTCTCCCCGTCTGCAAGCATTGTGGGCTCGCACACAGTTACGTATGAGTATACAGATGCCAACGGGTGTACAAATTCTACCGAGCAACCACTCGAAGTTACATCCATTGCCAATGTTGGCATAGAATCTATTAACACGGCCTATTGTGTAAATGCCGATTCAGTAGAAATTGTAGGTGAAGTATTTGGTATTGTTGAAGATACGGGTAGCTTCTATGGCTCCGGTGTATTTGATGCAGACTCGACCGACGGGCGCGCATATTTTCATCCGGAAATAGCAGGAACGGGTGGCCCTTACGACATAACTTACTCCTACACAGACCCCAATGGATGTATTGCTACTTATACCGCAGAAGTATCTGTACAACGGCTTCCTGATGTATCCATAAATAACCTCGACCCCAAATATTGTGTCGGAGAAGCAGCCGTAACCATTGAAGGCTTCCCTAAAAGTACCAATGGTGTATTTTCCTACTCCGGCAACAATGCCGATTTCGATGACAATGATGATGGAACCGCGTTGTTTTCGCCCAATCATACTATTAATGATGGCACGGTTACATACACCTTTACTGATGATGTAGGCTGCACAAACAGCATTTCCGAAACAGTTGATGTTGTAGGATTGCCAAATGTATCATTTAATACCGATTCGGTATTTTGCCCAAACGGCGACCCGGTAAATATTATCGGAAGTCCCCGGGGCGGTATTTTCTCCGGCCCCAACTTAAGCGGAACAGACTCCGTTATTTTCACACCAAACTCGTCAATTACAGGCACACACAACATTACGTATACATACAGCGATGCAAATGGCTGCCAAAACTCATACGTTCAACCAATAGAAATCGTTGAGTTGCCGTTGCTCGGAATCACATCTTTACAAGATGGTTACTGCATCAATGCAAATGAAACAGAAATTTCAGGGCTGGTAAATGGAGCACAGGTAAATTCGGGCAGTTTTACAGGACCACTGGTGCACGACAGCAACACAAACGACGGACAGGCTTTTATTTACCCGGATTCAGCAGAAACAGAAGGCACGTACGAAGTTCAATTCACTTATATTGATGAAAATAGTTGTGTAAATACACACGAAACCAGTATTGAAATATATGGACTGCCCGATGTTTCTATTTACAACCTTGATCCGCTTTATTGCGAAGGAGACAATTCCGTAACCATTTCCGGAGTTCCTGAAAACAGTAATGGAAGTTTTAGCTATTCAGGCGCCGGCGGCGATCTTATAAACAATGGCAATGGAACAGCACTATTTGAGCCAGGCACAGTTATTGAAAATGGCATTGTAACATATTCTTACACAGATAATCACGGGTGCTCAAACTCAACTCAGGATACCGTTACCGTTTCGCCACTGCCGGTTATTGATTTTAGTGTAGAAAGTTTCTGTGTAGGCGATACAATTAATTTTGTAGATGAAACCTCCTCAGAAATAAACCTGGGCACATGGCTTTGGAACTTTGGCGACCCATTATCAGATGATAATACATCAACGTTATCTAACCCCGAACACTTCTACGAAGATCCGGGCGAAAAAGAGATTCAACTTACCGTAACAACCATTGACGGATGCAGCTCGAGCCTCACGCAAACCATTGATTTCGACAACAGTCCTCAAGTTGACTTCATTTGGGAAAACGAATGTGCCGGAATCGGAACAACCAATTTCACTAATTTAAGCAATGATACAACAACCGTACTTTGGAATTTTGGCGATGGAACCACATCCGATGATGCAAACACAACACACAGCTTTTCAGAAGAAGGAGCCTATGATGTTACACTAAGTGTTGCCAACAGTTTTGGCTGTGAAACCATTTTAACAAAAACAGTACATGTAAGACCCTACATTCAAAACTTCCCGTATGTAGAGGATTTTGAAGGAGAAACCAGTGGCGGATGGCTGGCAGATGTAAACCACACAAACAGCAGCTGGGAATTCGGAACACCCAACGGAGTCATCATTGATCACCCAATAGATGGAATAAATGCCTGGTGCACCGGATTGAGCAGCAACCACAACGACAGTGAGCAATCGGCCATAGTAAGCCCGTGTTTTGACTTTTCCAACTTCAAAAAGCCTATGCTTAAAATGAACATTTGGTCGGCCACACAGAAAGACGCCGATGGAGCCGTACTGCAGGCAAAAGTAGTTGGCGAAACCGGCTGGACAAACGTGGGCAGCCCCAACGATGCCATTAACTGGTACAACGGAGTCGGGCTTACCGGCAATCCCGGCGGCGATGACAACATTGGTAGTTACGGATGGACCGGCGTTGATACCGGATGGGTAGATGCCAGACACAAACTCGACTTTCTTATGGGCAAAAATAACGTGAGATTCCGCATTGCATTTGGTTCCGACAATGGCGGTAATTACGATGGTTTTGCATTCGACAACATTCGAATAGGCGAACGCTCCAAGTTAGTTTTCATTGAATCATTCATCAATAACAGCTCTGACGGATGCGCCCAAATCAATGAAGATTTGATGAACATACTCGATCAAAATCCGCTTGATATTGTAGATGTTCAATACCACACCAGCTTCCCCGGCGCCGATCAATTTAATGAAAATAACCCCGTAGACCCGAGTGCCAGATCTACCTTCTATGGCGTAACTACTGTTCCCTGGTCTATAGTCAACGGGAATAAATTCAGCGGAACAACCGCAAATATGCTTCAGGATACAAAAATACTGGATGAGCAATCACTGCAAGATCCAAAATTCTCTATTAATATTGAAACCACAAAAACAGATTCACATATTGATATAGAGGCAACAGTAAAAGCTAAAAACTCATTCAGTGCAAGAAATATTACCGTTCATACAGTAATTATTGAAAAAGAAGTAACCTCTGTTACAGCACCAAACGGCGAAACAACCTTCCTAAGTATAATGAAAAAGATGCTTCCAAATGCCGGCGGAACTTATTTTAGCCATGCATGGAGCCCCGGACAAACAGAAAACATTGAGCTTTCGTGGGATTTTGCAAATGTTTATGATCCGGAACAAATTGAAACCATTATGTTTGTTCAAGATGAAAGCACACGGGAAATTTATCAGGCCGCAACCGACGACACAACCATAAACCAGGTTGGAACGAATCACGTATTGGTTGATATGCGCGGCAAACCCTTTACTGTGTATCCAAATCCGACACGAAGCGAATTTACCGTGCTGCTAAACTCCCGTTTGCATACAGATGGTCTGCTTACAATTTACAACAACATGGGCGCAATAGTCCTGCAAAAGAAAATCAACAAAGGCGATCATGCCATACATGCAGCATTTGAAAAGAGCAATCCGGGTTTATATTTCATCAGAATTCAAACAAAAGAAGGTATAATAGGAACAGAACGGTTAATACAAAAATAGACTCATCAAATTTCTAAAAGGAAGGCTGCTAAACACGAGCCTTCCTTTTTTTATTCCTGCCAAAAAACAACAGCCATGCAGAATGGGATTATTGATTATTGTTTGTAAAAAATGAATTTTGTTTGTAGCTTTGGAGGAAAGCTTAAAACATGAGCACAGTACTCCCTCAAAAAAAACCAGGCATACTGGTAGGAACGCTTGTTTTCACTATCATTTTTGGTATGTCATATCTGTTTTTTGTTCCGAAATACATAGCAACGCTACATGAAGAAATTCAATATCCGCTTAATCCAGTATATTTTGATTTAGATGGAAATGGTGTAGAGGAAAAAATTGAGTATTACGGTTATCAATTATCTAAACAATATCTTCGTACAACAATAATCGTAAAAGACAGAGAAGATGCCATTCTTGGTATTTGGAACCACCAGGGCAGATTCATAGATAATTCCCAACCCTTCATTTGCGATCATAATAACGACGGAAAATACGAAATATACACTTTCCACCGGCGACAGGACTCTATCTTTCTTAATGGCATTGACCCAACCAAAAGCGATGAATTTATTTTCAAATCACGCTTCATCGATAAAGTACCGCTTTTAAACAATACGGTTCATTTTCAGATCATCAATATAAATACAACGGATAGAACAGGAGACGGGTTTGCTGATTTAACCTTTTTTATTAATGCAGGCTTTTCGCTCCAACCACGGAACACATACCATTACGACATTAGTAAAGACAAACTACACAAGAGCCCACCCTCCTTCTCTCGCACAACATTTCCAAATGCAATTGATGCAGACCTTGACGGAGACCATAAAAATGAAATAATACTCAGCACGCACGCCAGCGATAATCTACGCGATTTAAGCAAACCTTTTCATGACAAAAGTGCTTATATAATGGTGCTCAACAATGATCTGAAATTCCGGTTTCCACCGTATGAAATAAAAGGTCCGCTGGCAACTTGTCGCACTTACCCGGTTCAGATCAATAAAAAAACAAATATTCTCGCTTATTATCATAACCTAAAAGATAAAGGCAAAGACAGCCTCTTTTTATTCAGTGCCAATGGTAAACTCAAGGCTGCCCGGTCACTGGACTCTCTGGTAAAGCAAACAAAATCTACAATCCAACAACGATTCTTCCTAAAAGCCGGACAAAAGAAAGTTCTCGATGAACCAATGATTTATTTCAGAAATGGCGATATAGTACAATTTGACAGCACATTAGCAATAAAAAATAAAATTAACATAGGAATTTCTCCTGTTTTTTACATCATACCAAACCTAAAAATTGAAGCTGCAAAAAAACCCGGATACCTCATCTTTACAAACAAAAAACTATATTTCACAAATCGCAAATACCAACATTTAGCATCAATCGATATTGCTGATTATAAGGGACTGAGAGGAGTACAGAAAATAAGCCGGACACAAAATCAAACCCCGCTGTTTTTTATAGATGGCGGCCAAAAAGATTATAAAATTGCACTCGATAAAAACAAATGGTTTGAAAATGCGTGGGTTATTATCCTTGCTTTCGGAATTTTAGTATTTGTTATTCTTTATTTACTACACCTGCTTGTAAACTTAATTCGCGATTACAACATGACGCGCATCCTTGCAGAAAGAGAATCACATAAAACCCGTTTAGCAAGAGAGCTGCACGATGAGCTCGGAAGCCGCATCACCGGGTTACGATTCAAAATACAAAGCCTCCAAAAAACAGAAAACAAACACGATTTGGAAGAATTCTCTAAACACCTCCAACAAACCCACGATGAACTTCGCAACATTATTTACAACCTTGCCCCGCCAAATTTTGCCGGACAACCATTCTATTCAATCGTTAAACAACTGGCAGATAATTTTGAATCATACAGCGCAGTAAAATTCCGGACAGAGAGTATTCCGGACAAAAGTTTTCTTGACAATTTAGACAAATTTGTACTGAATGAGTTATACAGAATTATACAAGAGGCAATGAACAATATTGCCAAACATGCCAAAGCAACAAAAGCCCTCGTGCAGTTTATTGCCCAGGATGGCACAATTGAATTAGTAATTACAGACAACGGAGCAGGCTTTGATGTAGAAAAAACAACGAAAGGAAACAATGGACAAGGGCTTTTGAGTATAGAAACACGAACCAAAATACTTAAAGGCAAATTTCAAATAAACTCAAAACCAGGAAACGGAACAGAAATAGCAATTCAGCTACCCATTAACCATAAAAAAAATGGAAAACAAGCCTTTTTCAGTTTTATTAATCGACGATCATGATATTGTTCTGCAAGGGTTAAAAGCTCATATAGAACAAGTCTTCGGGCAGGCATCTGTTTTTGAAGCAACAAGCAGGGCAAAAGCTTTTGAAGTTCTGTCAAAAAATTCAATCCAAATAGTGATAACCGATTTATCCATTGATGGTTTTTTAAGCGAAATGGAGCTGCCCGAAAAGTTAATTGAAATTGACCCCAAACTTCAAATCATTGTTTTCAGCATGCACTCAGAAGCCTCTGTAATAAAAGCGTTGTACAACAAAGGCATCGCAGGGTACATCACTAAAGCATCGCCACTTGAAGATATCATTAAAGCCATACACGCTATTTTATCAGGCTCGAAATATTTCGATGCCCATGCAACTACTGTTATTGGAGAAGAAAACGAAGAAGCAACCGACACAGTACTGTTTACAAACCGGGAAAAACAAATCATAAAAATGATATCGCAAGGTTACAACACCGATAAAATTGCCAAAAAATTACGCATTTCTCCCAATACAGTTGAAACTCACCGCAAAAACATCTTTCATAAAAGTGGCACAAAAAACATGGCCTCGCTGGTAAAATTTGCACTAATTCACGGTATTCTGGAAAGTTAAAAAACTTACATTTGTCATAAATGAAATAAAAAATAAAAAAATGGAAAACTCAACCAACGAAATAATTGCAGGCACAGGCCTGGGAGAACTGAAATTTGGAATGAGCCCGGATGAGGTTCAGGATATTCTTGGCAAACCCGATGAAATTGATACACATATTGATAACGAAGATGACACAGGCACAACAGAAACATGGCACTACGATGAAATGGAAATGTCCATCAGTTTTGAAGAAATAGACGGCCCCATGTTATTTTCAATAGCTGTTTCGGGAGAAGATTATGAACTAAAAGGAAAAAAGCTCTTTGGTCTGCAAAAAGATGAGCTTATTAAGGAACTTGAAGCGTTATCTTTTGACGATTTAAAAACAGAAGACCTCCAACACGACGATTTTGAAGGACAGGAACTGATTTTCTCTCAAAAACACAGCATCAATTTCTGGCTGGAAGAGGGCGAATTATCCGAAATTCAATGGGGCCCGTTTTTCGAAGATGAAGAAACCATTGTTTGGCCTGAGTAATTTGACCATACGGAGACGTTAATAATCGGCATGTAATACCAAAACAAACGAAAGCGGGGCTATTTCAACCTCCCCGCTCGCAGGAAATAAACTCATAAAATTGCTGGAGTATTACCACGCCGAAAAGCAAGCCAATAACGGGCATCATTACGTATGATAAATCCAGGGTGACACTATAAAAGTCAATTGCGGGTATTTTTATAAAAATTGACAATAGTATGATAACCGCACTGACGATGAATAACATCCAAAACTTTCTTCTTTGTATTCACGTTTTAGTCTTCAGATTTGCCTGTGAGGTTACAAAAAGTTTTATATTTTCAGAAAATAAAAAAACAGACGGTGTTTTTGGAGAATTACAAACTGAGTTAACAAATTCCCCGCTACCGAGCGATTTTATTGGAAAAAATACGAAATGTACTAACTTTGCATTTTATATAACCATGTTGAATTATAAATATGGTTCAATCTTTTAAATATGGATAAGCCGACACCATCAAAAAAAGCAGGCAAAACAAAAAGAAAATGAATTATGAAAAAGCTTAATGAAAAAGAAATGACAAATGTTTACGGAGGACCGGATATTGATGGCAGAAAATACCCAAGTGCTCCTGGTAATTAAATGTAAAAGGGGCTATTATAAAAATTAATTTTTTCGATAGCCTCTTTTGCTTTGTAAGTGTTTCTAAAAATCATTTCCCCGGGCTCGCCGCGATAAGTTTTTTTGTATAAGCTGATGCGGGCTTTTCAAAAACATCATCCGATGGTCCGGCTTCTACAATATGCCCGTCTTTGATAACCATGATGCGATCGGCCATGTAATGCACTACTTCTAAATCGTGCGATATGAAAATGTAGGTTAATCCGAGTGTCGCCTTCAATTCATTGAGCAAATTAAGCACTTTGGCCTGTACAGAAACATCCAGCGCAGCTACTGCTTCATCCAAAATCAGCAAATCTGGCTCCGTAGCAAGGGCGCGGGCAATAGCTACGCGTTGCCGCTGACCGCCCGAAAGCTCATGCGGATAGCGGGTGGCAAAACCTGCATCCAACCCCACTTGCAGCAGCAGTTCTTCAACCCTTTTGACCCGGTTTTTTATTTTATGCACTTTTAGCACTTCGCGTATAGAATTACCAACCTTAATACTTGGATTTAGCGAAGAATACGGATCCTGAAAAACAAATTGAACTTTTTTCCTGAACTTCAGCTCTTCTTTTTTGTTTCGGTAGGCCAGGGGCTCATTGTCGAGCAAAATTTGTCCCTTGTAGGGTATAATTTGCAAAATAGCTTTGCTCAAGGTTGTTTTTCCGCATCCCGATTCGCCAACAATTCCCAGTGTTTCTCCACGATATGTGGGAAAGTTGATATCCCCCAGCGCCCGAAAAAAATCGCCCTGCCTGAGCCTGTAATGCACTTCCAAATCCTGAACATTTAAAATAGCAGTTGATGTCGGCACAGAAACGCTGCGTTTTTGGAAAATAAATGAGCCATCGGTTTTAAAATCGGCGATAACCGGGAGTTTATATGCCCGTAAAACCTGGCCCGGCCTGCACGCCAAAAGCGCTTTGGTATAATCATTTTCCGGATGCTCCATTATTTGCTCGCGGGTGCCCTGCTCAACAATTTTTCCGTTTTGCATCACCATTACACGGTCGGCAAAACCTTTGAGCAAAGTGAGGTCGTGGGTGATAAAAAGTACCGTAAGACGTAATTTTTGCTGCAATTCCTGTATCAACTTAATAATTTCGTGCTGCACCGTTACATCGAGCGCGGTTGTGGCCTCATCGGCAATGAGTAGCGAGGGGTTATTGATGAGCGCCATGGCAATCATAACCCGCTGCCGTTGCCCGCCGGAAAGTTGAAAAGGATAGGAATGAAAAATACGTTCAGGCTCGGGCAAGCGTACAAGATTGAACTTCTCAAGCACCTGTTTGCGCACATTTTTTCGCGATGTTTGCTGATGCAACATTGCAGCTTCGGCGACCTGTGCACCGGTTTTTTGCGATGGATTGAGACTCGACATGGGGTCTTGAAAAATCATGGCGGCTTTCTTGCCTCTGTAAGCCATCAAAGCTTTTTGCGATGCTTTGTGCAATTGAAAAGGCTCTCCATCGGGCTCGTAAAAATTAATTTCGCCCGTGGCTTCGAGACTTTCAGGCAAAAGCTGCATAACAGAAAGCGCCGTGAGTGACTTTCCGCTCCCCGACTCCCCCACCAAACCGGTTATACTGCCTCTCTTAAGCGTAAACGATATATCATTTACCAGTTTTTGGGTTTGATTTTTCGTATATATGGAAAGGTTTTTGATGTTGATCAATGCCATGTAATTTGATTTTAATAAATATCCGTTTTTGTACCCATTCTCCATTCAATTGCCAAAAAATCAATTGTTTTGCCCGACTCGCCAGTCGGCGGGAGCAATGTGATTTTCTTCACTCCCTTTAGGGCAAGGGGCAAATGAAAAAAATCACATTGCAAACTTGGTGCAAAAACGGATAACCACATTAATTTCTGGTAAAAATATCTTTTTCCTTAATAAACGAAAATACTGTACATTTAGCTTATAAAATTAGACAATCTTGACAGATAATAAAACCCAAATAGCCGATGAAATGATGGAAGAACTCAAAGCCGTGCTAATCGACATGGTTTGGGGCAACCGTCGACACTCCTACAACAACCACCAACTGGCGTTGCCGTGGGTGCACGAAGATTATATTTACCAAATCAAACGCATGCAACTATCCCCGAAAAAAGAAGCGTTCTACCTGGATAAAATAGAACGCATTGTTGGTGAATATGCTGAGTTTTTATAATCTGGTGTATAGAGAATACATGTACAAAAAACAATGAAAAGAAAAACCAATTAGTTACGTTTGCCGTATTTTTATGAGTTAGGGGCAAGCAGAACCGGCAGCTGCAAGTAGGTAATTTCATGTTTTTTTTGTATTTTTGGTAAAAAGAATAACTATGAGAACTATTCAATTAAGCATACCTGACAATGTTGATTTAAAGGACTATGATTTTTCAATGATAGTAGCTTCAAAATTATACGAAGATGAGAAATTATCAGCTGGAGATGCCGCAAAAATAGCAGGGTTGTCGAAACGAGCATTTATTGAGTTATTAGGCAAATATGGAGTGTCTGTTTTTAGCACTTCAATTTCTGACTTACATAACGACATCGAAAATGCGTAAAATTGTAATTACCGATACAAGTACACTGATTCTTTTTCAAAAGATTGATGAATTTGATTTGCTGCAAAAAGTTTATGGGAACTTAATTACGACACCAGAAGTTGTTGAAGAATATGGTGATGAATTACCTGATTGGATTGAAATAAAAGAAGTAGGAGATCAGAAATATCAGGACTTTCTTGAAACCCAAGTGGATTATGGTGAAGCAAGCGCAATTGCTTTAGCGTCCGAGTTTGACGATGTTTTGCTATTGCTGGATGACTTAAAAGCTCGAAAACTAGCCAAACGACTAAGTTTTAGGTTTACCGGGACACTTGGAATAATTCATAAAGCAAAACAATTATCATTGATTGGTAAAGTAAAACCATTGATTGACAAATTATTGCTTACGGATTTTAGGATAGCAGATAATATCATTGAAGAAATACTGATTATTAACAAAGAACTGCCAACTCCTAACAGCGGCGAATAAAGCAAAGGCGGCCCCGGCAGAAGTCGAACAGACCTTTGAATGTTTATATTTTTCTATTTTTTTCTTGAAATGCGAATTAAATCTTCCTCAACTTTTTCAGAATAATATCGATACTTTCCTCAATGCCGTATTTCGAAGTATCGATGCGAATTTCAGGGTTCAACGGCTCTTCGTAAGGATCGTCGATACCGGTAAACTGCGTAATTTCGCCGCTGCGTGCTTTTTTGTAAAGGCCTTTCACATCGCGTTCTTCGCAAACTTCGAGCGGGGTACTCACATGCACCTCGACAAAATTTTGGCATTGGTTGCGCACAAATTCGCGCGAATCCCTGTACGGCGAAATGAACGAGGCAATTACAGTAACACCGTTCTCAGATAATTTGGAGGCCAAGAAACCAACACGGCGCACGTGCCGGTTACGTTCCTCTTTGCTAAAGCCGGTTTTCGGGAAAATATTCCGTACAATATCGCCATCTAATTGCTCAACTTTTATTTTTTGGGCTTTGAGCCGCTTGTACAATGCATCGGCCAGTGTAGATTTCCCACTGCCCGAAAGGCCTGTAAACCAAATTACCTTTGGTATATATTCCTTGCGCCCGTAATTAATTCTATTCCATACACGCTCGTGTGCATAGAAGAAAAACATCTTGATAACAGCCTCAAAACCGCCAACATAAGCGGCCCAATCAAGCCTTTTAGTAAAAATATATACCAGCGCGGCAGTAGTCAATGTAGCAATAACACGCCACGAAATGGCTTTTACAACTGAACGGACTCTTGATTCTTTTATCATACTATAAAAATTTGTGCGGCAAATCTAACAAAACATTTCACTCGATATTATCCAAAGGTAAAAAAAACAATAAATTTTTCCTTAACATGAAACTAAATGATGCTTGTGAAAGAATAATTATGCCAGGTAAATACGTTTAACCTTTTCAGCAACGAAGCGAAGGTCTTACATTTTACCATTTAATGCTTTCATACGGGATATCATCATCGTTAAGTTCCATTTCATCAATGTTACACCCTAATATTTTTGCCTCATTTTCAAGATGTAATTTGTATCTCTCGTATTCATCAGTGAGAAAAACACCACACTTAAGCAATCCCGCCAATTTACGAAATGCTTTTTTACCTCCACCCATTCTAAAATAATCCGAATTTATACTTCTCATATAGTGATAAATATATTCGTTTGCAGCATAAATCCCACCTTCAATAAACCCGATCAAGTCTCTGGCTCCTATTTCATCGTAATTTAACATAGCTTTTTCAAGCCAATATTCAATTTGAAGAATAATAGAAATATCATATTTCGATACTTCTGAATACTGCATATTAAATTTCAATGAAGCGTGAGAAAAAAGAAAATCAGACCAGGAAATCTGAGTTCCAAAATAACTTGTTTCATCGCATGAATAGTGGCTGGAATTTCTTTTTAACCTACTTCCTGAATACGCTTTTCTAATTTCGTATGAAAATATACTAATAACTGTATCCCTACTTTCAGAACCCTCAATATTTAATTTA
>CAYPSX010000101.1:0-13678 GCA_964413185.1 uncultured Bacteroidales bacterium | reverse complement strand
AATCACATATAGTTTCAAAATTATTTTTAAAACCTTCTCGTTCATATCGGCCTACTTTTTTAACGTAATATTCATTGTGGCTCCTTCTCGCGCATTGTTTATAATTTCAATTGTTCCTTTGTGCTTTTCGATTACAAGACTAACCAAAGCTAAATCGAGGCCATGATTTAAACTTACCTGGCTCGCTTCGGTTGAGAACATCTCAAATTTCGATTGTGTTGCATCATTAGAAAAACTATCGCCAAAACCAATTATTTGAAGTGTAAAGTTATCCTGATTATTTTCAGCTTTTATCTCCACAGTAGTGCCGTTCGGACTGAAGGTAATTGCATTTTCAAGAATTTTACAAAATGCCAGTGTAATTAAATCGATATCGGCTGAAAAGTTTATCTCTTTAATATTGCCGCTAACATTAAATTCAATTTCATTTTCGATAATTAAATTTGACAAACTAAGGAAACATGATTCTAATATTTCATTTAGATTCGTTTCCGTAAAATTGGTGTGAATGTCGCCGGATTGGAGTTGTGTTACTTTAAGCGCCTGATTTGTAAAACGCTCGAGGCTGTTAACCGATCCATTCAAAATATCGACCAATGCAGCTACATCTTTAGTTTCAACATGTTTTTTCAACAGATGCATAGCGCCCATAATACCATTCAAAGGTGTTCTGAGCTCATGGCTGATAATATTTAAAAAACTGTTCTTGGCTTTATCAAGAACGGTTAATTCTTTATTGGCTTCATCCAGCTTTTGGTTCGCCTCATTTAACGCTGCGGTTCGCTCATCTACTTTTTGTTCTAAAATCGCATTCATGTTTTGCAGTAGGTCGCGATTTTTTTTGAGTTCAACATGGGTTTTAACCCTTGCAATTATTTCTTCAGCATTAAAGGGTTTTGTCACATAATCAACACCACCAACTTCAAATCCTTTAGAAATACTTTCCACGTCTGTTTTTGCGGTAAGAAAAATAATTGGAATGTCTGCCCTGTTTTCTAAAGCTTTTATGTTTTTGCATGCTTCAAACCCATCCATTACAGGCATCATAACATCCATAAGAATTAGATCAAATGCTTCGTCTTTAACCAATTCGACTGCTTCTTGTCCATTTTCGGCAAATTCAATTTCATATCCGTTTTTCTTTAAGGTATTGGCCAGTACTTGTATATTTTTGGGATTATCGTCTACTATTAAAATTTTGTTCATATTCTTTATTTAAACAATTCTTTAAATTCATTGATTATAAGCTTTGTCAACTCCACGTTAAAACTATTTATTGCTTGTTGCAATTCTTTCCCTTTACTCGTTATCCAGTTATTATTCATTTGTTTGCCATGTGATATAAGAGAATCAGCAAATTGTTTACTAAGTTTGGTAGTACGCTTGTTGTCCAGTTTATCCCATATTTCTTTAGTTTTTTGTTTTAGTTCTTTGATTTCAACAGTCGTTAGGTTCTTCACTTCAGATTCGATTTTCTTTTTACCATCAAGCTTTTCCCATTTCAGCAATTTACATAACTCATTAACAATGTCATTCAATAGTAATGGTTTTTGTAGAAATCCCGCAAAATCCAAGTTTGACGAATCTCTTTCATTAAGGTTAATAGCTGAGGCTGAGCAGGCAATTACAGGGATTTTAGCTGTTTCGGCCTTCGCTTTCAATTTAGCAGCAGCAGTATATCCATCCATTTCAGGCATTCGAAGATCCATAAAAATAATATCCGGTAAAAGTTTAGATGCCTGCTCCAGTGCTTGTGCACCATTTTCAGCTATATACACTTTAAAGCCAAATTGTTTCAGGTGGGCTTGCAGCATATTTCTGTTTGTTTCAATATCATCAACGACTAATATCTTAGCCTTTTCAAACTTTATTTCATCAGGGTTGTATTGATTTAATTCTTCGCGAATAACTGCTTTTTCCGAATATTTTACCTTTGGTATTTCCAGTGTAAACACACTGCCTTTGTTTATTTGGCTTTTTACTTTCAACTCGCCTTTTAGCAAATTAGCAATCCTCTTTGAGATGCCTAAACCAAGGCCGGTACCGCCATAATTTCGTGTTATACTTCCATCTTCCTGTTCAAAATCTTCAAATATTTCAGATATTTTCTCTTTGTTTATACCGATTCCTGTATCTTCAATTTCCATAATCAATGTAAAGCTCTCATCTTGAATATCCTTTGCTTTCAGATAGAAATTCACGTATCCTTCTTTTGTAAATTTAATGGCATTGCCAATTAGGTTTATTGCCACTTGTCGCAACCGTAATTCATCTGTTACAAAAGTTTGTGGGAAATTATCTGCATAATTGCATGTTAAGTTCAATCCCTTTTGCCGGGCTCGTTCTTTAAACATTATTTCTATTTCTGAGACAAAGTGTTTGGTGCTTATGGTTTCATAATTTAGTAACATTTTACCAGCCTCTATCTTCGATAAATCAAGAATATCATTTATAAGGGACAATAATACTTTACTACTTGCAAACATAGAATCCAGGTACATTTTTTGCTCATTGTCCTTAACCATATTTTTAAGCACTTCTGTATATCCTAAAATGGCATTCATTGGTGTACGAATTTCGTGGCTCATATTAGCCAAAAATGCACTTTTCGCCAGGTTGGCTACTTCTGCTTGTTTTTTTGCTTTTTCCAGTTCATCTTGTGCCTCCTGAATTTTGGTAATGTCAATTATAGAGCCAACTATAGCGTCAACATTATTGTAAGCGAGCTTAACAAAAGATAATATTACATTACGCTTTTCTTTTGTCTTATAGCGATACATTTCGACAGGTTCTTCTACAACAAAGTCTTTTTTGTTTAATTTGTCAATTATGGTTTGTCTATGATTTGGGTTTACATACCAGTCCTGTGCTTTCATTTTGGCAAATTCACTTATTTCAACTCCATGAAACTCGGCCATTGCTGTATTAGCCCGTAAAATTGCCCCTGTTTTAATTGTGGTTACGGCCGTAGGTATGGGCATGGTGTCTACAATACTATCGGCGGCCCTTTGGGCTTCTTGCAACTGGAATTGCAACTTTTTATGTTCAGACATATCAACCACTGTAATAAGCACGGCTGGGGTCTCTCCGTAATTAAAAACAACAGCAGAAATTGAAGCCCAAAATTCTTCGCTGTTTCCTAACCGTTTTATTCTTTTTTCGGTAAAATGTTTTTTGGTGTGCGATAATTCAGTCATAAATTCATCTCTGTCTTCGCTGTTTAACCACACCTTTGAAGTATCATATTTATTTATTTCATGTTTATTGATGGCAAATAATTTGTTTGCTGCATCGTTTGCAAGCAGAATTGTTGATTTATTTGTATCGACAATAGCAACAGCAATGGGTGCCGTTTCCAGAATACGCTGTATTTTTTCTCTTGATTTTTTTAGTTCTTGATCAGCCTTATATTTTTCCAGTTTTTTCCAAACTGTATCCATCGTTAACGATAATTGCTGCTGATCTAATATGTTATAATCAGCAGCTTTATTAGCGACACCAGCTACGGCAACTATTTTGTTTTCGGAGAATATGGGGACGCTCATATAACGCTCAAGCGCTACATGGCCTTCAGGCGTACCCTTCGTATATGGGTGTTGTAAATTATATTCATTTACAATTATTGGTTTTCGCTGACGGACAACTTCGCCCCAAAGTCCGGTATTTTCAAGTTGGTATTTGGTTTGCTTTTTCATTACCCGGCATTCTTTCATTGCTTCTTTCGACCAGCTATTCAGTGTGAATTCTTGCTTTTCTTCATCATAGTAATAAAAATAGCCAATGTTGCTATCACTTAGTGCGACAGCCTCATCAAGTGCGTATTCTAAGAAATCGTAGCCACTTTTTACCAAATGTTCATTTATTCTTATTTGTGTTTTAAGAAGTTTTTGTGAAGACAATATTTCAAGTTCATTATTCTTTTGAATGGTAATATCCTGGGTTACACCATGAATGTAAATAGGTTTTCCTTCTTGATTCCGTCTAATGGCAGCTTTTGTCCTGAGCCATATTTTTTTATTGTCAACAGGTCTTATATATTGATATTCGGCAAACCAACTAAAAACTTCAGGGTTTGCCATATACTCATAAGCTGATTGCACAACTTTTGTCCCATTGGCCGGGTCTGCATTTAGTAAATTTGGCACCCATTCATTTCTAAAGTGCAGGTAATTAATTCCTATTGGAAACACTTCGCCTTGTATTTTTGAAAGATCTCTATCAATAAAAATCTTTTCACCATCTATTGAAAAATCGATATACCATGTTCCTAGTTTTGCAATTTGCAGGGTAATGCGCTGTCGCACCAATTCATTTTCTCTTATGCGTTCTGCCTCTTTTTGCTCGCGAATATCGTTATGCACGGCGTTAAAACCCAATACTTCGTTTTTTTCGTTAGTTATGGCACTTACTTGTAGGTTAATTAGAATTTCCTGTTTTCTTTTAGAAACCAATTCAGCTTCGCCTTCCCAATTTTTGCCTTTAAGTAAACTTTTGGTTATTTGGTCTACCAGATTTTGGTTTGGATATAATTTTGTAGCAGTTTCGCCCACAAGTTCAGCTGCTGAATATTCAAATAGTTTTTCAAATGCTTTATTTATAAATGTAATTTCCCCATCGATGTTTGTCAATGCAATGGCCTCATTACTCGATTCGATGGCTTTTTTGTACCTGGTAAGCTCTTCTTCCTGCTGTTTTTGTTTAGTAATATCCTGAATGATTAATAGCATTTTACCTGATCGATTTTCCTCAGTTATTTCAGGTATTCCAATTATCGACACATATTTTATATCTCCGGTTGCTTTTATAATGCGATGCTCTATAATATATTGTGTTCCGGTTTTAATTGCATCTTCCATTTCTCCCACCACCCATTGTTTTTCGTCGCTGTGAATACGGGCTATATACTTTTGAAGGGTAGGTTTAGTCCTTTTAGCATCATATCCCAATATATTGTAGGTTTCTGCTGTCCACTTAGCCGTTTGGTTATTTAAGTCGACGGAAACGCTTCCTATATGAGCATTTTTTTGATTCCTGTTTAGATCTTCCAGCATTTTTACAAATAGATTTAATGCAATCTGAACTTTATAATTTACATTGAACTCTCGTTATATTATTTATTTTCAAGTTAATATTTTATTTTCATATTTCATATAAGTAAAAACACCCTATCCTACATGCAACATTTTGCTATTATCGGGCTATGAACCAAACACTTCCATTTAATGCCGTAAATACTTTTATCGAATTAAAAAAATACTTCCTTTTACAGTGCGAATTTCATCATCGTATCCCAATACACTGACAAAATAATAATAAACTCCCTGCGATAGTATTTTTCCCGACTCTGTTCCATCCCAACAATTTTGAAGTTCATCAGTTGTAAATATTTGTTTGTTATTTGCATTATACACACTAAACTCAAGTAATTCTTTTATTCCCCAGCCTTTAACACATATTTCATCATTTATTCTGTCCCCATTGGGAGTAAAGGCATTGGGCATAGCCACAGAGTATTTATTGTCGATGGTAATATGTACCGAATCGCTAATATTAAAACACTGGTTTTCGTCAATCGCTGTAAAAATATAAGTGGTAGTCTCAAGCGGAAGTGCTGTAGTAGACTCACAATTCCAGCACATGAGGTAATCCCGGGGAGACCAATAGAAATCATTTGCTCCGGCAGCGGTTGCATTCAATTCTATTTCAGTACCAATAATGAGTGTTGTGTCGTTAGTTAATACCGTTGATTCTGGTTGCTGCTGTACTTGCACATTTACATTTGCCAAATCAATACAATTATTAGTGTCGGTTACAGCTACACTGTATGTTGTGGTCGAATCGGGAAAAACCGTAGGCGTACTTGAAAAAGCATCAACAATATTTGCATTTGGCGTCCATTGGTATACTTCTCCTCCTTGCGCTACCAGCGGAATAGAATCGCCATAACAGATAAGCGTATCATAGCTTATAGCGATATCTGGCAGTGGATACACATCGATTCTGGCACTGGTTGAATCTTTGCAACCAAAAGTATTAAAAACAATTTGTTTTGGATAAAATGTACCCGAAGTATCATAGGTGTGATCTACATTTTCACCTGTAGAGCTAATTCCATCATCAAAATCCCAGAAGTAGCTGCTTTCTCCTTCTGAGTTATTGAAGAAACGAACTGTAAATGGCACACAATTACTGGTGTCTGATACATTAAAGTCACTTATAAGCGTTGGCACAAAAGCTGAATCACTAATGGTTTTATCGCACGTATTGGCAGTATCACTTTTTAAATGTAGAAGCACACTATTGTAACCAAAATTAGAAAATGCAATGTTTGTTGTTGGTTCTGAACTCGTACTTCCATCGGGAAACAGCCATTGCAAGTAACCAATATTTTCGGTGTTGGCTAAGCTTAATTCTGTTAAGTCGTTTTTACAAACAGTATCGGCTAATAAAATTTCGGCAAACGGCCCCCCGATATTAATCATTGCGGGTTTAATTACAGTGTCTTTGCAATTATAAATGCTATTAACCACAAGCCTTATATCAAATGAACCAGGGGTATAATATGTGTGAATTGGATTTTGATTGGTTGCTATGTTACTATTGTCGCCAAAATCCCACTGCCATGAAATAATACTATCGCCTGTGCTTTGATCGTTCAGTTCTATTAATGCCGGATAGCAGGATGTACTGTAAAAATTAGCATTACAATCCGCCACAGGCAAACTTTTAACATCAACCGGGTCTGATAACACATAATTAGTATCGCAACCAAAAGAATCGACCAGATGAACAGAAACTTCAAAAATGCCGGTATCAGAATATGCATGTTTAGGTTCAAATAAGGTTGAAGTATTATTATCACCAAAATCCCATGTTGCACTTAAACCGAAGCCTTCCGATTGGTTTAAAAAAGAAATCGAGTCAAAACGACAAGCTATATTTGTATTTACACCAATTAATGGAATTGGGCGTGATGCAATTAGAGAATTTGTTTTTATTATCGTATCTGCACAATCAAAGATATCTTTTGCTATCAATTGAATATCAAACAAGCCATTTGTTGTAAATTCATGAGAGGGCTCATATTCTGTACTTGTATATCCATCGTTAAAATCCCAATACCAATCAGAAATTACAGTATCGGACTGCGAGTTATTTGTAAAATGGGCTACAAAGGGCAAACAACCCATTGAATCAACAAGAGAAAAATTGGCAATTGGCTTGAATACATTTATGATCGTATCAGATATGTCAACACATCCATTGCTTGCTCTAATTTTCAAACGAACATTATGCTCTCCTCTTGTCGAAAATTTAGTTTTAAAAAAAGGTTCCTTCATGAATATATTAGTTGAGTCATCAATAGTCCAAAGATATTTTCCGCTCATATTGTTCCAGACAAAAGTGCCGGCATCAGTGGATTCCGCTGCTGAAACAGAAACGGAATCATCCAAGCAAGGAGTAAAAGAGGACGGTTGAAAGCCAGACTTTACATTGCGCACATTAATGATTTTCGTTATTAACAGCTCGCAATTACTGTTATAATTTTTCGCATATAACCGAGGGAAATAGGTTTTTGTGGTATCATATGTGTGATTAATCGGGGATTGTTGGGACGAATCGACAATTCCATCGCTAAAATCCCATGTAAAAAAATCGGCATCATCTAAATTATGGAAAAATGTATAATCAAATGGGTTCTCGCACTCAAATTCAAAACCAAAACTGCCTGCCGGACCATTTACATAAGCTATATCCGTTTTTTCTATAATTGATTCACTGCCTATGCAGCCATTGTAAGAAACGATTAAGGTTGCACTAACAAAACCGGTATCGAGGTAGATGTGTTCGGGATTTTCTCTATCGGAACTAGCCTGGTCACTAAAGTGCCATAGCCAGCTGGTGGCTAAATTTTCGGGTGTCGATTCATCAAAAAACGCAATTGATTCTGAACCACAAATTGTATCAGAACTTTGAAAAGAAAAATCGGCAGTTAACGGTGTGCCTGTCCTGATAATTGTTGTCATGGAATTCTCACACCCCGACTGGGTTATAGCAATTAATTGTGCATTAAATTCTCCTGCAGAAGTGTAAGTATGTGTGCTGTTTATTCCCGAATACGTAGTATTGTCGCCAAAATCCCAGATGTAGTCCACAATAGCATCATTAGGATTTGTTGTAGTGCTAAAATTTTGGAAGTTCACTTGCAACGGGATACAACCACTGGTTTGATCATTATATTGCGATGAATCATTGGGAGTGAAATGTACCCGGGGTATGTGCACATATATACTACTATCTTTCACTAACGTATCTCTGCATGAGTTTTCACTTTCTACAATCAAAGTATCAGTGTAGTATTCATAATAATGCTCTGCAATGGTGTTTGTTTCTTCAAAAATATTATTCGGATATTGATTTGTGGATGTATTTCCATTACCAAATTTCCACAACCAACTGGCGGCATAAACTGACTGATCCTTATAAAAAATTGTATCAGGAAGCTGACAAATATAATTGTTCTCAACAGAGAATTTCGCCCTTACCGGATCAACCATAATAGTTTTGATGAGTGTATCGGCACAAGTGCCATTAAACGACGTGATTAGTTTTATTTCATAATGCCCCGACTCATGAAATGATTTCCCGGGCCACATATCCGTCGATGTAGTACCATCGCTAAATTGCCAATTATATTGATTAATACCAGTCGAATTGTTGGTGATGTCCAACGTGTCGTTTCTACAAACAATGTCGCTATTAATTATTATATCATTCTGAACTTCTTGTAAAATGATAAAGCGCTCTTTTATGATCGAATCGGTGCAATTATACGCATCGGTTACTTTAAGCTTTACATCATACGCACCAAAACCATTATAAGTATGCGTTGGATTTGGATTAGATGAGGTTGAGTTGTCTCCAAAATCCCAATAAAACTCCAGTCCTGTTTGATCAAACAGGTTATTGGTGAATGTAACCGTTAAATTGTCTTCACATGTGTACTGAACATCAGCTGAAAAATCTGGTTCTAAAGGCGGATTTACGGTTATATAGTTTTGAATGTTATTATTTGCTTCGCAGCCATTGAAGTCGCGCACCGATATGCCTACGCTAAATTGTCCGGAGTTCAAATATGTATGAGTTGGGTTTTCTTCATAAGCAAAACTATTGTCGCCAAAATCCCAGATAATATGATCGATAAGCGTGTCGCCCAAAATTATAGTTGAATTAAACGCTACTTCCAGTGGGGCACACCCGGTGGTTTGATCATTTGTATTAAAACTAACTTCCGGACTGTTGTATATTTCAATATAATTGGTTTTTATAATCGTATCTGATTCCTCTTGATCATTTATCACAATAAGTTTTACAGTATAGAAACCAGGAGATGAATAATAAGCAGTTGGGTTTTGTCCGGTTGAAAAATTTCCATTTCCAAAATCCCATTGGTAAGTAAGATTAGATCCTGTTGATGTGTTGATGAAGTTTGTAAAAAGAGTCTCGCATGCCGTAGAATCGCTACAAGTGAAACTTGCAACCGGCTGAGCATATATATTACTACTACTTAAAACAGTAACGAGCAATATAAATAGTGGTTGCAAGAAAACTCTGTCTCTGATAAAGAAAGCTTCATTTTTGAGGCTTGCGAAGCTGATAAATTGGAATTTTACTTGGGTAAATGACCAATTTTGAAGCAAGCGTAACGAAAAAAATGGAGTTTTCTTGCAGAGACTAAATATGTGTCTCAATAACCTCATAAGCAACACTTTAATATATTTCGCATGGAATGGTATATGTTTTCGGAAATGCATTAAAACCATTAAATATTATACCTAATTCCAATACTCTGTAGTTTTTAATTATGTTATTAGTAACACCCAATGAAAAGTTATAATTTATTATTGTCGTAAATTTATAGAACTGAAAACCCAATTGGGTTAAAAAGATGTCTGGATATTCATTGTTTCGAATACTCATGTAAGGTGCAAACCATACGGTTTTTACCGGAATTGAAAACCTCTTTGTTGAAATAGAAGTTTTTAAACCGATCTTATTCTCAATGAAGTATTCATTTGAAAATATGTAATACTCTGGATTTAGCGTCAACTCATTGCCTAGAAAATGGCTAGTGCTAATATGAGCAATAACATCAATGGGCTTCTTTTGCGTTGTGTTGGTAATTGAATAATTGGGTTTGTTTAAATGAAAAAGCGATAGTCCAATTTGACTTTGAAAATCACTTATTTTTCTTTCATAAGCTACACCTAATGCCATATCGAAATATGTTTTGTTCTCAAAAGCAAGGAGGTCATTGGTTCCAATTGAATTGTCGTAGCCTCCGGTTAACAGATTATATTGGTCTGGAAAAACAAGCTCATTGGCATCGAATTGCATACTTACCAAACCTGCCTGAAAACCTATGAAAAAACGTTGATTGCTTAATACTTTTTTGTAGCTAACTTTGCTCATAAACTCCAGATTACTCAAAGGAAGGCCTGTATAAGATGTTTGTGAAATATGAGCGCCAATTACAATATAATCCGGAAAAAAGAATCGTTTATAATCTCCTCCCGCAAAAATCGAATTGCGATTTTGATCTACAATATTTCGTTTAGTGCTATAAATATTTTGCAGATTCCAGTCGAAATCGTTGTTGCCTGTAAGCGCAGGATTTATTAACGATTTTATAATATTGCTACTAAAAAAATCACAGCTTTGCCCAACAACCGGAGTTTGTAAAAGAAAACCAACGGAAACCATAAGAATAATATAAAAAACAACTCTTACCATAAACTCCTTCATTAAAAAACGGATATTCCTTTGCTCTTTCGTTTTTCAACCTTACCAATTATTTTAAATTCTGTACGACGGTTTTTACGCCGTCCTTCAACATTATCACTCCCATCTGCATTCGTGTTCGGGACTAACGGATGCGTTTCGCCATAACCCATAGGTATCAACCTCGATTTGTCAATTCCACGCGAAATCAGATATTCAACCACATTTCTTGCTCTTTTATCCGAAAGTTTCAAATTAAAGGCCTTGTCGCCAACACTATCGGTATGCGAGCTTATTTCGACTTTTATTTTGTCGTTTGCTTTTAATAGCAATACGATAGATGAATCTATGGCTTGCTTTGCCTGTGCTGATAATTCACTACTTCCAAACTCATAATTAATATTATTTATAATTAAAGCCTGTTTGGGCATTACATTAATTTCCCGGGGTTCCAGAACAATTTCATCGAAATCGTTGCCTGTTTCCTTTGTGCTAACTTCACGAGAACCTTCTATTTCGTTTTCGTCATAAAAAAACAATTTGTATTCGCTATTACGTTCGGCCATAAGTTCGTAACTTCCATTCTTGTCAAGAGTGTCTTTTTCTATAAACATAGAATCGGGTGTTTTTGCAAAATACTTGTACATAGCCACTTCCAGATTTCTTTTGCCTATTTCATCTTCGGGATTTGTAAGTTCTAAGCCTTTTTTTAACAGCTTTTTTATAGTTGGGTCAATGGTTGCTGTATACCGCCCTTTTATTGTTACTATATCATGTTTTCTTATTTTTAATCCATAAATATCGTAGCAACAAAAATCGCTTGTGAGTTTTTTGCTTCCTGTGCGATTCGAAACTAAAAAACCATCTACCTGGTTATCATTAATTAAATAATACATATCATCGGCATTCGTATTAAAAGGAGAACCCACATTTATTGTTGAATACCACTTACGAACACTACCATTGGCTTTATAGATATCATAACCGCCGTAACCTGTGGGGCGATCCGAGCTAAAATAAATAGTCTTGGTCTTATTATTATAGAAAGGGGTTATTTCGTTGTAACGGGAATTAATTTTTGAACCTGCATTTTTGGGTTTTGAGAATTGGCGCTTTACCATATTGTAAGTAATGTACCAAATATCCATACCTCCAAATCCATCGGGCCGATCGGATGCAAAATAGATGATTTCTATATCAGGATTGTATGTTGCGGCCACCGCAGGTTGCGTATTTGTATATCTGCTGCTGTTAATATGACTTTCGAGCACATGCGTGTCGCCAAACTTACCATTACTATACGTCGTTACGCAAAGAGCGCAAATGGTTTTATTTTCCCGGTTTTTTTTGCATTTTGTATAGTAAAAACGCTCCTTATATGGATCGAACCCACCATTTGCAATATTAAAATGTGTATTATTTAGTTGTATTTGAGCTGACTCTGCCGGGACCCAGCTACTATCAACCAGTGATGCCATGTAAAGTTGACTTTTCGGAATATTTGTGGAATCGTAAACCGATATGGTTACAACAGTATCGGCTTTAATTGCAGTATACAACATTAAGGTATCGTTTACAAAAACAGGTGAGCTCTCTTGATGATTGCCATTTACCTTCTCCAGGTTGAATATCTCAACATTCTGTGAATCCTGTAAGGCGGCCATTGCATTATTACACCCTTCAATTTCTACACGACAATCAACAGCTAAAGACCTATCTCCTGTATTCTTTTCACAATCAGAAAATGTAGAAATTGCTTGGTCATATTTACCCTGAGCTTTCAAGGCTTTAGCATAGTTAAAAAGGACAATTGGCTTTGTTTTTTTTTGAGCTATCAGTTCGCTATATAGGCTTTCAGCTTTCTTATATTGCCTCGTGTTCAAATAGCACTCAGCAAGGCGCAGCTTAACTTTCTTATTATTAGGATTTTCAGCCAGGTATTTTTCAAACATTTTAATGGCGGTATAATTATCATGGATATTCACCGCCCTTGTGCCGTATTTTAAATATTTATTATAGTTCTGGCACTGAGCATTGGTAAAAAAACCAATACTAAGCACTATAATCAAATATATAAACCTATAGTACATAAAACTTATTTATAGCAATAGTTGTCAAATTATATTTTTGACAACCACAAATACTGCGTTATCAGTTCCGCACGGCCATTAAATTCCCTATTCAAATATCAGCATTTTACTGAAAATGCAGACCCAATGGTGTTTTTGGAATTTAACACTTTTAATTGAGTTTTCCAAGGATAAAACACTCAATTTAACAATACAACATTAGTTCTGGCTAATTGGGCGGACCACTGGCAAATCAAACCTTTAGCAGACGTAACGAGCAACTCCGCAATTGCGACCCCATTCGTTTGCCTTTTGAATAGTGTGGACTGTCTTTTAAAAAACTTACTCTTCACTACCTGCAACAGATTAAAAGGATAAATATGAAGAAGTTTTTTACAGCCTAAGAACCGGTTCTGCAAGAGAACGCAATATTAAAGTTGATGTACATGGGGTACATAATAACTACAATGATAATGAATATGTTGATGTTTCAGGACATTGTACATACAGGCTGCTGCCACTGCGAACGGTGAGTTTGTGGCGGCGCAGACAAATGAGGTCAGCTTTGTTCGTAATATTTGCAAACTTTGCCGAAGTAGAATTAATGAATTATCAATTAAAACAGCATCATTTCCATCCACACCAAATTACCGCTGAAACCCTATTTGCGCTTCGTTTTTATCGGCCATATTTTCATAGACGATTGGCGGTTGGGCTTGAGAGTAGAAATTTTGAATAAAAAATGGTGTTTAACGGTGGGCGTTTATGGAAAGTTGCGCACTTTGAAACACAAACTTATCAGCCCGCTAAGCCGCCCGTTAAATGTT
>CAYPSX010000100.1:2335-13727 GCA_964413185.1 uncultured Bacteroidales bacterium | reverse complement strand
ATCGTACACACTGGAAGGATCTTTACCAAGAGAAAAGGCAGTTGCCAGCTCAACGGCCTGTGTTTCGACAGACTCAAGGCGTAGCTGGTACGTTTTATACATTTCGGTTTTAATTGAGCTTAGCAATTCATCGCTGAACTCTCCGTTTTTTAGTTTTTCGAGCTGCGCCATAATTTTCTTTTCGCCCTTTTTCAAACGCTTGAAAAAACCCGGAAAATAAAACAAAAGGGTTTCGCCATAGTCCTGATAAGACACATTGAAGCCTGTTGCGAGTGGCATTTCATTACTAACCATCAGTTGGTCGAGTAATCCGGTTTCCGATGAATTGGTGAGTATGCGCATTGTCAATTCCCAAACCAAAGCATCGTTACTTGTGCTGGATGGGGCGCGAAAACCAATAGCACCAATAGGTATTGGCGACATGCGTACTTTCAGGAACTCTCGTCCGTCAAAAGGTTTTTCCTCGTATGTTTTGTGTTCGGGAGCTTTGCCTTTTTCCCATTTGCTATATTTTTCAGCTATCAGGGGTTTCACCAATTTAGTGTCGAAGTCGCCTACAAGCACCAGTGCCATATTTCCGGGGCGGTACCAATCTTTAAAAAATTTATACATTTTTGTGAGGGACGGATTCTTCAAATCTTCGGCAGTCCCAATGGTTGTACGCTGGCCATACGGATGATTTTTGAAAAATTCTTTGTTGTATGCTTCAAATATACTGGTAAAGAACTGATCTTCATACATATTTTTCTCTTCGTACACGACTTCGAGCTCCGATTGGAATGTTCTAAAAACAGGTTTGTGAAATCTTTCAGCATAGAGATCGAGCCATTTTTCAATCTGGTTGGGCGGGAATTGGTTATAGTAAATTGTATAATCGGGTCCGGTGCCGGCATTCAGGCGTGTTCCTCCCATGGCATTTATCAGAAAACTGGTTTCGTTGAGGATAGCATATTTGCCGGCCTCAACCGATTCTTTGTTAATTTCTTCCTGAATTTTACGCCGGGCAGAATCATTTTTTGTTTGTCCGAGTTCATCGTAAAGCTCAAATATTTTATCGATATGCGGCTTTTCTTTTTCCCAATTTGTAGTACCCAGGGTTTCCGTGCCTTTAAAAAGCATGTGTTCCTGGTAATGAGCCATTCCTGTGGCATCATCCGGATCGTCTTTTGCTCCGGCTTTGGTCATCACACAACCAAATACTTTAGGTTGCGTGTGGTCTTCTTTTAAAATTACGGTAAGCCCGTTTTTTAGTTTATATTCTTCAATTTGGGGCTTTGTTTGTGCTTTGATAGCAGTTACGGGTAATAAAAGTAACAGCAGTACTGTTAACAAAAACAGCTTTTTCATAAAACGGATTATTTTTGGTTAGAAAATGTTGTAATTCTTAGTCATGACGGACAATATGATCAATAGTTACAGTGAATTATGCTAAAATATGGGTAGTTTGCATTATTCTTCTTTCATTTTTTTGATCTCTTCCCTGAGTTGTGCTACCTCATTTTCTTTTTCCTTGATTTTAGTAAAGTCATACCCAATGCCAACAATTTTATGAATATTTCCTTCGCTATCGGTTACAGGAATGTATGTTTCTTCGAGGTACTTTTTTCTTCCGGCAATACTTACTTCTGAGATACGCTTCACCTGTTTGCCGCGCTTCAGGTCTGACCAGAATTTATCGTAAGCCGATGAAGATGTTGTATTGTCTAAACCAAGGCTTTTGTGGTATTTCTCCAACATTTTTTCGGGTTGTATACCCAGTAAATCGACACATTTTTGATTGACGTTGAGCACTTTTCCCTCCAGATCGAATTCTGTGATCAGTACCGAGGAGCCCAGGGCTTCAATAAGTGCATTTCGTTCTGCCTCCCGCCGTGAAGCTTCTTCTTGCGTAGCTTTTAACTCTTCGAGGTTTTGTCGCATTTCCTCTTCCTGCGATGATAACTCTTCGCGCTGGTGTTGCGACTCGGTAAGCAAGCGATTGGTTCGTTCTGTAACTTTAACACTTGAAATGGTTGAGGCTATGCTTTCTCCGATTTTTTCTACAAACTGAATTTCATAATCTTCAAATTTTTCAAAAGAGATAAGTTCGAGAGCACCAAAAACCTCATCGTTGAGCACAAGTGGCACAATAAGAATCGACCGTGGGTTTGCTGCGCCCAGCCCCGAAGTAATATGCACATAATCTTCCGGAACGTCGGTCATGTATATTGTTAATTTTTCGTGAACAACCCTTCCCACAAGCCCGTCACCCGGTTCAATTGTATCTTTGAGCATTTTACGACGGTCAAAAGCAATAGCAGATGTTAGCTGATATTCTTCTTTTTCCTCATTTTCTGAGCGTACGTAAATACAACCTTGTGCAGCTCCTGTGTACTCCACAAGATTTTTCATTATGTTAAATGAAAGTTCTTTGAGGTTATCGTTATTTTTGCGAAGTATATCGCCAAATTTTGCCAACCCTTCTGTTATCCAGTTTTGACGTACTTCTTCTTTTTTTCTTTTTTCTTCTTCTTCCTGTGCATGCTTAAGGCTGGTTTGCATATCAAGCAATGCATTGCCCAGGGTATCGTTTTCAGATAGCAACTGGTATTGAGAATCGAGACTTCCCTCTCCTATTTCGCGGGCAAATTCAGCGGTATTTTGCAGGCCATCCATTAATGTGTTAAGCGAATCTGCCATATCCTGAAGTTCATCGCCTGATTTCACATCAAGTTTTGATATATTGTCCAGATTTCCTTTGGCGAGTTTTTGCAGCACCCTGGTTGTATATTTTACAGGTCGCGTAATGTTTATGGCTATAATCCATACAATAGCCATCATCAAAACAAGACCGATAAAACCAACTATAATGGAAATAATAACGTTTCTTTCTGCTTCTTCCATAATAGGATCGAGCGGTGCCCGCAACATCATTGACCAGGGTTGGGAGGTTTCACCTACATGTATTGGGGCAAAAACATAAAAATAGGATTTACCAGTATCATCCTGAAAACTACGGAATTGCCCCTCTTTTATTATCTCTTCAATATTTACAGAATCTGCAATAGCCGGATAAATTTCGGCAAAGGGTTTTCCAAGGTTTTCGGGGTTGGGATTGGTTACAAACGTTGTATTATTAGCAAGCAGGTAGAGTCTGCTTCCCTGAATCGGTTCAATTTCATTAACCATTTCCTGATAACTCTCAAGGCTTACATCCATTCCGGCCAGTCCAACAAATTCTCCATCTTTCAGAATGGGCATGCATAAACTGGTTTCAAGAATTTCGTCTTCTTTTTTTCCTGAGTAACTGAATGTATAAGGATCTATTATTGATTCTTCTTTAGAAACTTTCATTTTATAATATGCTCCTTCAAGGTCATCGCCATCAAGATTAAGCATTTCCTGGCGATATTTTAGTTGATTGTTCTCTTTGTACACTGTGTACCTGCCTCTTCCATAAGGAAAATTCCATGTTGAATCTAAAACACGACGTTCCCAGCTAATCCAGACTGCAAGAAATTCAGGATTTTTCCCGGCAATGGGATACATCATTTTTTTGTTTATCTCTAATAATTGTTCTTTAGGTAAATCAACTAATTGATATAACGATTGACCAAAGGCACGAGTCATGCCCATATCAGCATTGAGTTTATCCTGAATAAAACGGGCGTAACCTTGCGCGTAAGAATCGGCAAGTTGATGGGCATTGGCAACGGCCAGCCTTTCGCTTTTTATGGTTATGTAAGAAAATATGGCTCCCAATACGACTAGCAGTGCAATGAAAATTTGCAATAACATCTTGCGCCGTAGGCTATGTTCTCTATGAAGGATGTCTTTTAATCGTGACATAGTTAAATCCAATTTTATTGAATGCAAACCCGTCTTATCATACAACCCATAAAATTAAGGATTTTTTTAAGCCAGCCGAAATTTCGTCTGTATTATTCACTGGTTCATTAATTTTTTTCGACCGATGGATGAATATTTGCCGGTTATTCTCTTTTCCCTGTATTCTTGAGTTCTTCAACATCATATTTAAAAAACTGAAAATGATGGTGCATTTTATCACGTTTGGTCTTTAGATAAAACATATTATGCGGATTGGGCTCTATTTCTATGGGTACGTTCTCGATGATTTCGATTCCATAACCTTCAAGTCCCACTCTTTTTATTGGATTGTTCGTCAATAATTTAAGTTTTCGAACGCCCAGCTCACGCAGTATTTGGGCGCCAATTCCATAGTCGCGTTCGTCGGGATCGAAGCCAAGTTTTTCGTTAGCTTCTACGGTATCGTAACCTTCTTCCTGAAGTTTGTAGGCTTTTATTTTGTTCATCAGTCCTATTCCGCGGCCTTCCTGGTTGAGGTACACAACAACGCCCCGGCCTTCTTTTTCAACAGCTTGCATGGCTTTGTGCAGTTGCTCTCCGCAGTCGCAACGTTTTGAGCCAAAAATATCGCCCGTAACACACGAGCTGTGGACGCGCGCAAGCACAACATCATCTGCTGTCCATTCTCCTTTTATGAGGGCTACGTGCTCTACGCCGTTTGTTTTTTGCAAAAATGGAATTAAACGAAAATGGCCGTGTTCTGTGGGCATATCGACCTCTACGCCCTGAATAACAGAACTCTCGAGTTTAAGTTTGTAGGCAATCAGGTCTTTTATGGAGATTATTTTCAGGTCGAATTTTTTGGCTATTTCGATTAATTCGGGCAATCTGGCCATTGTGCCGTCATCGTTCATAATTTCGACGAGTGCTCCACCGGGTTTGAGTCCGGCCAGCCTGGACAGGTCAACGGCAGCTTCGGTATGTCCGGCCCGGCGAATTACGCCTTTTTCCTTGGCTTTAAGCGGGAAAATATGTCCGGGACGCCCCAAATCTTCAGGTTTTGTGGTATTGTCGACCAAAGCATTGATGGTTTTAGCCCTGTCTGCTGCAGAAATGCCGGTTGTACATCCATGTCCGAGCAAATCGACCGAAACGGTAAAAGGTGTTTCGTGAAGGGCTGTATTTTTTCCGACCATCAGCTCAAGATCAAGCTCTTCGCAAAGGTCTTCGGGTATGGGTGCACAAATAAGCCCCCTCCCGTATTTGGCCATGAAATTGACTTTTTCGGGTGTAATAAGTTCTGCGGCTGCTATAAAATCACCTTCATTTTCACGGTCTTCATCATCCACAACAATTATAATATTTCCTTTTCGTATTTCTTCTACGGCCTCTGGAATTGTATTTAATTGATATTCTGTATTTTGATTACTCATAAATCTATAATTTATTGCAAAATTAATATTTTTTATTGGCTCGCCGGGCCCTTTCCCAATTTACGGATTGTGTTTTACGGAGATATCTGAGCAAACCTTTTATTTGTGCATAGTTCGTACTGATAAAGTAATAAGGTAAATATAGCCATGATTGGCGCAATTGTTTTTTTTCGATCATCCAACCGGTAATCGCTAAAAAATATACCAATAAATGAGCTATTGCCAGGCCAATGAAAAGCTGGTCTGATGGATTTTTGATGATTATTAGCACGTGAACGGGTATAATTGCAATTAGCGCAAGAGGACATACCAACCAGCGAAAAAACTTGTGCGAAAAGAACTGGAATGCCAGTCTTGGCGATCGAAACGGATTCATGATTTGTTTTAGTCGCCCGAGCGATTGAAAACCACCGGCAGCTATACGTACTTTACGTTTCATTTCTTCGCGCACGCTAAAAGACGGATACTCGCGTGCAATGGCTTTGGGTTCGTAGGCTACAATATAACCTGACGCTGCAATTCGCAATGAAATGATAAAATCATCGAGAACCGTATCGGCCTCCACGGGTTGATATAGCTCCCTGCGAACTGCAAATAATTCGCCTGCGGCACCTAGCGTAGTATTGAATTTAAAATCGAACCGTTTAATCCATGATTCATATTTCCAATACAAGCCTTCGCCGGTTCCGGCAGCAGATGTATCGTGGCCAATTATTTGTTTCTCGCCTGCCACGCATCCAACTTTGGGGTTATTAAAATGCTTACCAATATGGAGCAGCGTATCTTTCGTTAATAGTGTATTGGCATCGCAAAAAACGATAATATCGGATTCGACAGTTGTGGCCGCCCTGTTCATGGCGTGAATTTTACCTTTTCGCTCATCGCTGTGTAACAAGGTTATATTTTCGTATTGTTTGAGTTTTTCGGGTGTTCCGTCGTTGGAGCCATCTGTAACCCACAGGTATTTAAGCTTTCCTTTTGGATAAACAAGGCTATACGAATTTTGTACTTTTTGTTCAACAACATCTATCTCGTTATAAGCAGTAACAAGTAGTGTAATTGTTGGCAGGTCTGATCTTTTGATTTCTTGTTTGGTGTTTTTGTTTTTGCCCCAGAAAGAACCCAGTAAAAATATCAATACAGGATAAATAATGTAGCTGTAGATAATTAAAAACAAGAGTATCCAAAAAAGATATATCATTCCTCAGTTTGGTTAAGCCGGGTTTTATAAAAATCCATGAGTTTGCGGGCAATTTGCGTATTATCAAAGTTCTCTTTTATAAACTCCCGGGCATTTTTTGCTACTTGTTGTATTTTTTCATCATTTTTCATTGCTTTTATAATGGTTGCCGCCATTTTCTCCGGTTCATCTTCAATAAAAATATTTTCATCATGCACGGCATTAAGGCCCTCTGCACCAATGGTTGTGGTAAAAATTACACGTCCGGTGGCCATCCCTTCGACTATTTTCACACGCATTCCGCTTCCTGAGAGCAGTGGCACAATCATGAAGGTGTATTTTGAGAGGTATTCCATGGCATTATCTACTTCACCATGAAACATAACATTTTTTCTTCCGACCTTATGTTTATAATTTCCTGGTGCATTGCGACCGGCAATATGAAATTTCATTTCCGGCAATTTCTTTAAAACGATTGGCCAAACTTTATCCAAGAACCATTCTATTCCTTCCTGATTGGGCATCCAGTCAAGCGACCCGATAAATGCCAGTTCTTTAGTGCTGTTTGCCGGTGGTACAAATTTATAGTTCTCAAGGTTGATGCCTACCGGAGCCACACATACGGGCGAGTCGTTTCCCAGGAATTCAAAAACATGTCCATCGCGTTCGGTAATTGGGACTAACAAATCAAATTTATTTAGCGAATTGATTTCAAAATTTTTCATGCGGCTCGATAAAACCTGCATATACATTCTTTTCATGCCCTGCTTTTGGTTAGATACCGAGCGTCGCCAAATTTCATGTTCAATATTGTGCGCACGGAAAGAAACCGGCCCGGTGAAATGCTTGCGTATAATTCCGATATACGGGTAAATGTATAATCCTTCGAGCTGAACGATATCGTATTCATTTTCGCGCAATAATTTCACCAATTTTTGTTTGAATGCTGATGAGATGAAACGTTTCGCGTTGTATGGCAATCGAGAAAATATCAGGTTTGTAAGTACTTCCGGTGGTTTTATGGAAATGTCTACATAAACCGTATGAAATCTTATTTGCTTTTTTATTTCTTCAGGCAGGTTATTTACATCAAAATTATGCTTGAATGTGTTCATTGCCAATACGGTAACCTCATGTCCCAAATCGGCAAATGCCCTTGCCATGGAAAGTGTAGCAATTGCACCACCATCATTGGGCGGGAAGGGCATTTTATTGGCGATCATTAATATTCTCATATTCAAACAATTAGCATTATTGTGTGTGTTTTTTGATTCGTTTATAGCGTTTAAAAGCGTTAAACCGATATACTATTTTGTAAACAGGTTGTAAATACCGATCTATGTTAAAAAGAACTCTGTCTTTTGAGGCCTTGTATGTAAGGTAAATGCCAATTGGAAAAAACACGAAACTTGCGAACCATATACTAAACCACGGGTCTGATGTGGCTTCTTTTCCAAATTTCTCGCCCATCATGGCAATAACATAATATATTACGAATAACAAAATACTGATTACTGTTGGTAAGCCCATGCCACCTTTGCGTATAATAGCTCCCAACGGGGCGCCAATAAAGAAAAGCAATAAACAGGCAATTGAAAAAGTAAATTTTTTATGCCACTCAACCATGTGTCTGTTCAGCCAGCCCTGTTTATTCTTCATTGTTGTTTTAGCAGTTGATATTTGAGATTGCGCACTTCTGGAATAGCTTAAGGCGGAGGAAAGCACTACTTCCTGCATTCTGGTTTTTAGCGTTGAGAACAATGAGTCCGGATTTTTGGCTTTTATTTCATCAAAATTCGTATTAAAAACAGAATCCTGCTTTGCACTAATCTTTTTAAAATAATTTCTCTTATGTAGTGCTAAAATGAATTTATCCAGTCGTTGATTCTTTTCAACCTTCAAAGAATCAATTGTATAATCAAGTTGATCTACGCTGAGCATTTGGTAATGGTTTTTGAAAAGGTCTTCATCGCTTTTCTGCATATCAATTCCGCTGAGGTCGAACACGAGTTGTTCCCTTTCAAAAATATACCGTTCCATAGGATAAGAATATCGCTGTTTACCTCTTTGCACTTTCTTCTCATCGTACGAAACTCCGTTAAACAAAGTAAGAATAAGGTAGTCTCTGTTTTCGGAAAAAACCAGTGTTCCGGAGTCGGCGTGTGTTACAAAATGGTTTCCCCTGTTTTCTGTATGATTGTATATAAGGATTTCCCTAAGCATGTTGGTTTCTTTGTCTTTTTTGTCGACGCGTATGGAATATCCATCAATTCCATTGTAGAAAACGCCTTCGGGGATCATAACTTCGGCGGGTTGCTTTTTTATATCGTGAAGCAGGGATCGCCTTTTTAAGTTTGCAACCGGCAACACATAATTTGAAAAAAGGAAAGCGCCAATGGTAGTTGCAATAGCGAAATAAGTGAGCGGCTTCATTATTTTAGTTAGTGATATACCTGCAGCTTTCATGGCAACTAATTCATTATGTTCGCCAAGGTTACCAAATGTCATGAGTGATGAAAGCAAAACGGCCAGTGGCAATGCCATAGGCACCATAGCTGCAGTTGCCAGCCCGAGTATCTGAATAATTAATCCGGCAGAAAGACCTTTCCCGATCAAATCATCCAGATAATGCCAGAGGAATTGCATAAGAAGGACGAAGAGTGCAACAAAAAAAGTTGCTATGAAAGGCCCGATAAAAGATTTTAATGTATAGAGATGTAATTTTTTCACGCGAAAAAAACCTTTAATTAGCAGAGATACTGAAACATACAGAAAACACTCTTATTTCTGCCAGCGTTTTTTGATTCTTAATTGATGTTTCACTCTCTATTTATAATTTATCGAGCAAAATTAGCACTTTTTAACGACTGCACGCAAAAAAACTCTAAATAACTAGCTCCCGCCTACGGATAGGTGCTTTGGCGGAGCGAATTATGTATATGGAACGAGATGAAATAATCAGGTATTAAATGCCCAATTTATGTCTGAGAGCTTGTATTTGAGTATCCCACAGCTCTTTGGCATCGTCTTCTTCGTCGGTTTCGGCGAAGTCGGTAATGAGCAGGGCGGTTTCGCCGGTGAGATCGTCTTTTCTTATGCGGAATTCGAAGTACGGGCCCTCATCTTCATCAAACTCTTCTTCGATCCAGCGAAATTTTACGACTTCAGGGTTTTTTCTGGTTAACATTTCTGCTTTTTGCTCAGCACCATCCCACACAAATGTGAAAATTTTATCGTTTACAAACACATCGTCGGCAAACCATTCAGACAATCCGCTGGCTGTACTTAGCCTATTAAATAAAACTTTAGCAGATGAGTTAAAGGGGTATTCGAGCGTATATTTTGATTTTGACATAATAGCAAGATATTTGTTTTCACTGCAATATAAAAAAAAAGCCTGAATTAACATCACCTGATAACGAAAAATAATAAAATTTTCATTGGCTGCTTATTGCAAATAAAAATAAGTTCTCTATATTTGCACCCGCTGTGGAAAAATGGCGAGATAGCTCAGCTGGTTAGAGCGCATGATTCATAATCATGAGGTCCCCGGTTCAAGTCCGGGTCTCGCTACCAAATAAACCCTGAAGGTATTTACTTTCAGGGTTTTGTGTTTTATACGTGTTGCAACTTTAAATTCGCAAACATCTTTTTACCACAAACTGAAAATTACATGCAAATTTTAAAAAACCTGCACTTTTTATCCATTTAACCTTCACTAGAAATCCTCACAAGCCGGGTTTTGACATCCCAGACTGCCACCTGCTATTTGAGCATGCAGAACTACTCCATCATCTGTCATATAGGTAGAGCCCGGCGGACGTTTCAGGGGGGCGCCGCATTTTGCACATGTTCGTTTTGCGCATGATGAACACAGATAGGGATATTCTTTTTTGTGGTACATCTCGATTGCTCTTTGCATGGCCTCATCGGTCCAAAAGCCATCGGGGCCCGAAAAAACAATATAGAACTCGTTCTCACCTTCCAGAGGTATGCAGATGTTGCGATTCTTGGGATTACCACCTCCAACAGGTCTGTTTGAGAACCCCACACCTCTCCATTGTTGACCTAAAATTCTGTGTCCGCCTGTTTCCGCGTAAGGTTTTCCGCACAAAGCACAGTGTGTGCCCGGGTTTAATTCTGATTCACAATGATTCATAAGCAATAATTTATAGCATACAACATAATATACGGATTATTTGATAATATATTGTGTTTATTTTGCTAAAATACAGTGGGTTTTTGTGGGGAAGTTGATAATTGTTTTTTTGCCCTGAAACATGGCCTGTGCTTCGGTAACAAACATTTTTCCAATTTTTCAAATGGTAAATTTACCAATAGTCAAAGAATATGATTTGATAGTATTAGAACTTGAATCTAACATAGTTCTCTATTTTTCCCTAAAATACAATTTCACCAAAAACGGAAGCTCCTCATTCTGTGGATTTACCTGCATTGCTTTTTGCAGTTGTTTGTAAAGTAACTGGCGATTGTTGCGCAACATGCCTTCAAGGCCACGGGTCATGAGTTCGTTGCCCAAAACGAAGCGTTTCATTTTTGTTTTGTCGGGAATGTTGTAAAATACGCGGGAAACACCTTCGCGGTTGAAATTAAGGTAAGCCAGGTTGGCCGGCAGATTTTCTTCTTCGAAAACGCTGAAATCGAAAAATTCAACATACGATTTGTCATCGGTGTTGATGGCGATTTCGGACGGGAAGTTGGCGATAGCCGTACTATCGAAAATTAAGGTGGCTGCCACATGGTACGGATTGGAGTAAAAATATGGATCTTTGGGCATTTGCGCGATGCGTTCCTGCCATTTTTCAAAGTCGATTTTTACCGGTTGCATGCTGCCCATCAGTATGGCGTGATAGTGTCCTAACCAAAGCACGGAGTTCGGGAAAACAGAGTGAAAAGTTTTGATAAGCCCGAGCAAATCGTCGCGGTTTAACTTGTGCAGGGGCAAATATTG
>CAYPSX010000100.1:0-2235 GCA_964413185.1 uncultured Bacteroidales bacterium | reverse complement strand
GTGCTTGTTCCTGAAGAAGCCTCTCCTACCACCACGGTTCCCTGCACCGCTTCATTGTAGTAAATTACCTCTTTATCTTCAACATAAAATGATGGGGGTAAAATGTGCATTTTCAGTCCTGAAATAACAACCAAAAACAAAACACCTGCTAGTACTGCCGGAATTTTAACTTGTTTACGAAAATTGGGAGCTCCACTTTTGCGCAGAATAAAAAACGCTGTGAGCAATACCAACATTGCCACCAAAAGAATGCTTCGCCCGGTTCCCATTACGGGAATCAGCACAAAAGCGGCCAGCAGAGGCCCCAGAAAACCTCCAATGGAATTGGCCAACATTATGCGACCCACATTTCTTCCAACATGTTTATAGGTTGATGTGTATAAATCGACGGCCATGGGAAATGCATAACCAGAAATGGCTGCCACGGGAATGATAACAATGATAGAAACCAAACCGGGAATAAGCAACAACCGGGTAAAGTGCGTATTGAACACATCGTGCAGCGGGAAAAGCATGGCTTCGGGCAAATTAAGCATGACAATGGCTCCAAAAACAGTAACTCCGGCCAATAAATAAAGCAGGTTGGTTACGTGAGAAAGATTATTGCCGGATGCGTGTTTGCGCGATTTGTAATACCAACTCCCCAGGAACAACCCGACAATAACAAGCGATGCTATTATGGAAAATGTATAACTTGTATTGGTTAAATATACTTTGAGGATGCGAACCCACAATATTTGCAATGCAACTACCGACAATCCACATATAAAAGTCAATAAAAGAGCTGTTTGCCGCATATTCGGCTGCATGTTTTTACGTGGTTGCGGCTTTTTTTCTTCCTGCTCATTTACAGCAGGGAGCAGTAAATATTTCATCGCCAGGCCGGCCAGCAAGGCCATAATTACAACGGCCAGAACAGTCGTATTTTGCTGCCCTAAAACTGCCAAAAATAAAAAACCCGTTGCCAGTCCGCCCAGTGAGCTGCCAAGTGTTTCCAGTGCATAAATATAACCAATATGGTGACTCAGGGTTTTGTTTGAGCGGATGAGTACTTTGGCCAGCACGGGCAACATTCCACCCATAAAAAATGCCGCCAGCATTAAAGCAGCGAAAGCTAGAAAATAAACAATGGTTTCACGCAGCCAATATCCAACTCCCGACAAATGCTCGTACAAGAATGGTATGCCGTTCAGAAAAAAAATGTAATTGACCAGTCCGAACAAAGCAATCATGGCGAACAAAAAAGCCAGGATACGGCGATTGGCCATTCCCTTGTTCAGGTACCGCCCCCAAAAGAGGCCACCAATGCCCAGCCCGCCCATAAAAGTTGCCAGCACAAGCGTGGAAGCGAATACTGTTGATCCCAAATTAAGGGCAAGCAACCTGTTCCAACTAATTTCGAAAACAAGAAATGCAAATCCGGCCAGGAAAACCACGAGGCGCGGTAGTATGTTGATTTTGGTTGATGCGTTCATGCTAAAAAATTTTAGACACAGCAAAAATAACCAAAAAACGGGGGTTTGCAATTGCGGGTTTTACGACTCAAACATAAACCGATGACAGTTCATCAGTAATCTACTCCATGGTTTTCTCACCATCCGGCTCAAAATCGAGCACAATGGAGTTCATGCAAAACCGTTTGCCTGTTGGTGGCGGGCCATCGTCAAAAATATGTCCCAGGTGCGAGTTGCAGCGTGCACATTCGACCTCAATACGTTTCATTCCGAGTGAATTATCGGGTTTGTACAGCACGCTGTTTTTGCGTACAGGTTCAAAAAAGCTTGGCCAGCCGCATGAACTGGCAAACTTAGCATCGGAGCGGAACAATTTGTTACCACAAACGGCACAGTAGTAAGTTCCTTTGGTATCGGCATCCCAATATTCGCCGGTAAATGGCCGTTCTGTGCCCTCTTCGCGGGCTACCCGGTAAACATCTGCGGGCAAAATCTTTTTCCACTCGGCATCGCTCACGTTCAGGTGTGTTGTATCGGTTCGTGAGTAATAGGGATTATTCTTTTTATCGTCAGTTTGATTATTTTGTGACATAGTGCTACATCCTGTTGTTAAGGTCATTAATATGATGATCAAAAAGGCTTTCATTATTCATTGCATTAGCGTTAATAGTAAAAAGACAATTAAATAAGGTAGAATGTTCAGGAAACCAGTTCTATTAGGCATAGAGTAAACTACTCATGTTTTATTTTCTGAACAGGTTTTATTTGGCACATTACGAAT
>CAYPSX010000099.1:0-13750 GCA_964413185.1 uncultured Bacteroidales bacterium | reverse complement strand
CACCTATTCGGTGAAACCCGACAATTTCTAAATCGGGGTTAAACCTAAGTAAAGCGCTTTTTCACTGCGTTCAAACCGCTCAACTTAGGTTTAATACGGCAAAAAAACATAAAAATTATATTCCATAAAAGATTATGGGCCAAATGATGTGCCAAATTGCATAGTTTCCATACCGGAACATAATCATTGCAATAAAGCCAAATCGTTTAAAAAGATAAAGAGAAATTATATTGTACAAGAAAATAAAAGCAAAAAAAGCGATAATCTCCCAGGTTTCACTGATAAAACCCATTTTAGTAAGGCCGCCAATTTGCGCGTAAGGTTCATATAAACTTATGATAATGGCGAAAATCCAAAAAACGACCAAATCATACTTGTTTTTAAGTATTAAATGCCCAACGAGCCAACATACAATAACAATTGGTAAAAGATGAAAAACAATTTCATAAAGTGTTGCAAAGGTAAAATAAGCCGGAATTGCATGTGGAAATGGGACATTAAAGTTCGGAATTTCAAGATATACTCCGAAAAATATCTGGAAAGCCGTAAATGCCACTCCCAATCCCAAGGGGATTAGAAAGCGCTGTTTGTTGGTAACCTGCCCGCTCCACATGGCTTTAAACCCGGCTTTTTCAGTTAAAAATAACACCAAAAAGCCTGCGATAAGAATTGCAAACAGCCATTTCCAATCGAAAAAGAAGCTTTGAACAAACGGATGCTCAATCGGGAATAATGCCAGTATTGCTTTTAACGCAATAACAACCAGGGCAATAATCAAATAAGTTGATTGCCACTTTTTTAAGTTGAGTTTCATAATAAGTAGTTTTAAGGGTTAACAGGAGCATCTAAAGTATAAAAACAATAGATAAAATGCATATTATGTGTTAAATATCACGGTTATTTAATAAAAAACAAGCATAAAAAGACAACAAACCCCTAAAATACAGACACTTATAAACGAAACTCATAAATATTAAGGTGTCCTGTTGGTGTTCGTTTTCGGACAAAAAGTTATGCCTTTTATGCGTTTTATTGAAAAGAGTGGGGAATAATCCGGGTCATAAAATGAGTGAAAATTTATCTTGTTTATACAACCTTTTATTACTACATTCGTTCATATAATAAAATATATTATCAAATGTTAATAGAAAACGAATCAACAACGGAACATTACAGAGAACTTATTAAGGCTCTTGGTAAGAATTATGTAAAATCCCCTGTGGAAAGTCCTTTTGACTTCATACATATTGCCAATAAAGGAGTAAACGCTAATATAATTAAAAACTTCATGTTGTATTTTGATTTACCCCGTGAAGATATTGCCAAAATGCTAAATATATCTTCACCAACCCTTTACCGATGGTCAAAAGCAAATAAAAGCCTTGACCGCCGTTATTCCATCAAACTTTTTGAAATAGCCGACTTATTTTTATTTGGTATTGAAGTTTTTAGCAGCAGAGATAATTTTTTTAAATGGTTAAATCTTCCAAATACTTCACTGGGCGGGTTAAAACCTCACGAACTAATTGAGGTACCTGGCGGAGTTTCAAAGATCAGGGATACTATTGGAAGAATTGAACACGGAGTATACAGTTAATATGGTCGTATATCGAATATCAGGCACAAAACATGCCCACGACCTTACCGGAACAGGAGCTGCCATGTATGGTGGACGTTGGAATAAAAAAGGAACTCCTGTTTTATATACCGGCGAAAGTAAAGAAATTGCATTATTAGAAACCATTGTACACACACCACCAATGCTTGTACCCAAACTGGACATAGTTACACTTGAAATTCCTGATGAATCAATACTTGAACTTGAAATCGACAAACTCCCTTCGAATTGGAAAACATATCCGTCACCAACAATTTTAGCGGAAATTGGTGAAAAATGGATAAATGAGAATAAAACAATTGCCTTAAAAGTCCCAAGTTGCATAATAGAGACAGCCTACAATATTGTTCTTAATTGCAGGCACAAAGATTACCAAAAAGTTAAACTTATTGACAGGAGACGTTTCAAATTTGACTTCCGGTTAATTAAATAACGTAAGTTTCTATCTTTTATCTCAACGATTGTAAAAAAACTAAACTGTTTACGTTATGAGAATAATCTTTTAATAGGTTTTTCAGTCAAAATAGTGTAATTTTAATTTAATATGTCTAAAAACCATTAATTCAAACTTATGAAAATAAACCACCCCAACATAAAAGGAATAGATAAAAAAAGTAAACTCGGACGAAGACTCTTGCAGTTTAATAAGTTGCTCGAAGAACTTGCGAAACACGAACTATCTGACGACTTAATTGCAGAAATCAACCAACATGTAAAGCATTTGGAGAAATCCGGTAAAGATCAAAAAACATTATCCAAAACGTTGCCCAAATCGCAGCACTTGGTTGTGCAGGCAGCCATGAAAAAACATAACCTGGTTCCACAAAACTATCATCGAAATTTATGGCTGCCTGTTGGTATGGCTTCGTTTGGACTCCCAATAGGTGTAGCAATGGGATTTTTCTTTGATAATATGGCGTTTATCGGCATTGGGCTCCCCATTGGCCTTGTAATTGGAATGGCTGTTGGCATAGCTAAGGACAAAAAGGCCAAAGAAGAAGGCAGGCAATTGAATATAGAGATCGGTGTTTAAGCCTTAAAACAAATTTTTCGTACAGATTTCCATTACTTTTTCTTCAAAAAATCACCTCATATATAAACTAAAGCCCTTTTGCATATCGCTAAAAAAACGTATATTCGATCAAAAAAAACAGACAATGCTAAAACCGGAAACCTGGGTTGAAAAATACGGCGATTCCCTATACAATTACGCTTATGTGCGGGTTAACCATGCAGAAACTGCGCGAAATCTGGTACAGGAAGTATTTTTACTGGCTTTGCAAGCCCGCGATAGTTTTAAGGGAAAAAGCTCTGAGCAAACAATCCTGACAACCATCTTAAGGAACAAAATTATCGACTACTACCGCACAAAAGAAAAGGCAACACAAACCTTGTTGCACGACAGCCTGCCATTTAAAGACCGGGGAATGCTCTCGGGGCACTGGCGCAAAAGTGGCGCTCCTGACAATTGGAAAAAAAACGCAGAAAAACTGATAGAAAACGAAGAACTGGCAGAAGCCCTGCAAAAATGCCTCGGCCATTTGCCTTACCAGTGGCGCTCCTCATTTTTTTTAAAAAAGATTGATGAAGAATCGACCGAAAATGTGTGTAAGGAATTAGAGATTCCTGCGTCCAATGTGTGGATAATATTACACAGGGCACGGTTAAAATTGCGCGAATGCCTTGAAAAAAGCCGGTTTAAAAACGATAGACAATGAAGCAAAAAGAGTTACGTAAGAACAAAATACCGGGTCTCATCTCTTGCGATCAGGCCACATTCCTCATTTCAAAGAAAAAAGATGCAGAACTGAACTTTTTTGAAAAGATACCACTTGGTATTCACCTTTTCGTGTGTAAAAATTGCCGGCGGTACAATAAACAAATAGAAATTATCGACCAAACACTGGGTTTTATAAGGGAAAAGACAAATAAAAAACTCACAAAACAAGAAAAAGAGGAAATGCAAAAGTTCATTCTACAAATCAACAAAAAAAACCAGGCTGATAAGTAACTAAAGTTTCGCACTTAATAGAAGTTTGATATCAGACATTTGCACAACAAGTGCGAAACATTAGTAAGTAATAATTCCATCAAAATTGAAACGCCAACATTTCAAAATTCCATTCATACGAAAATTCCGCAAACGTTTGCTGTGTCAATAATTCATGCAAATTATCATTGATAAATCACCTGCTGAATTATCAAAAATCAGCAGCATTTACGTAATTATCTTCCTCATTTTCAATATTTCAGGTAAGTCATCCCTTTTTTAGTCGGGTTATTAGGCATTTCTTGCACAAAATGAGTATCACATACCCGCAGTACGAGAAAATGCAATATTTCCAGTTTCATTACATTAAACACTGAAAATCTGGTAGTTAATTTTTTCGTGATGTATTTTTGATGTAGTACTTTTCTTGGTATGATGAGTTTTTGATGCTGTCGATTTTTTGGAATAACTCCGTTTAGGTCGGAAATTGCAGAAACAAAATCAAAAAAAATGACCCGGACTCATTTACATAAAAACTATTCATCAGGCAAATTCATCGCTGTCGGTTCCGGTCATGATCTGAATAATGAAATTAAAATCAAAAAATGATGAAAAAAATTACTTTACTCACATTAACACTTTTGGTTATTTCGTTGGCTTCCTGGGCACAAAGAACCGTAACCGGTGTGGTCAAAGACACTGATGGCAATACGCTGCCCGGCGTCAATGTAACCGTTAAAGGCACGGTTAAGGGAACCATAACCAATACGGAAGGCAAATATACAATTAAAGTGGCAGAAGAAGATTCGGTGTTGGTATTTTCTTTTGTAAGTTATGCCAAAGAAGAAAAAGTAATTGGAGACAAAAGCACCATTGATGTATTAATGCTCCCCGACATTGAAGCGCTAAGTGAGGTTGTCGTAATTGGATACGGTGTTCAGAAGAAGAGTTTGGTAACCGGCGCCATATCAAAAGTCGATGCAGACGATTTAGAAAAAAACCAACTCCGGGTAGAGTCGGCACTACAAGGCAAAACGGCCGGAGTTCAAATTATGCAGGAATCGGGTTCACCGGGCGGCGGCGTAACGATGCGTATCAGGGGAACCGGAACAGACAAAGATTCCAATCCATTATTTATTGTTGATGGAATGCGAACCGATGGTATTGAATATTTGAATCCGAACGATATTGAATCAGTAGAAATACTGAAAGATGCGGCCTCAGCAGCCATTTACGGAGCCGATGCAGCCAATGGTGTTGTACTTATTACAACGAAAACAGGGGGCAAAAAAGTATCATCGTTAACGTACAGTGCAAATTATGGAGTACAAGAAGTTCGTAAAATGAATGAAGTTCTTAATGCACAAGAGTATGCAACCTATTATCGCGAAGGCTTGCGCCATGAAATTATCAGCCAATACCCTGGCATTGAAATACCTGAAGAACTTATTACCATCAGGCAGGATAATAAGTATCCGTTTAATCCTGACACACTGGGTACGGGAACAGACTGGCTTGGTGAAATATTCAGCCCGGCTAAAATACAGGAACATAACATCTCGATTTCAGGCGGAAACGAAAAAACAAGCTACTTTTTATCTGGTTCATATTTAGGGCAGGAAGGTATTGTAGGCGGCGACAAATCAACATTTGACCGTTTCACAACACGTTTAAATGCCAGTCATGAAGTATTTGACTGGATGGAAATTGGCACAAAAGTTTCCTACACTCATTTTGAAAGAAAAAGTATTGGCGAAAATAATGAATTCGGTGGCGTCATTTCCAATGCCATGAACATTGATCCCATAACTCCACTCTATTTTTCAGACACAAGCCAATTCCCAAATGCTTATCTCAATCAGATATTGCAAAACATGGACGATATCGAAAACTCTTCGCTAAGTGCAGGAGAGAACGGCTATTACGGGATGTCTACGCTTGTGCAAAACGAAATAGTAAACCCGGTTGCACAAATTGCCAATACTCACAATCAATGGTATACCGATAAAGTATTAGGAGGTGTACACATGACATTATATCCCATTGATGGCTTATCTGTAAGAACCGCTTATGATATAGATTTAGCCTACGGTAACCAACTGGAATGGCAACCGGAGTATTATTATCATTCCATTAATTACGATTATTTAAGCAGCATGTACCAGGCGATATACAGATGGTACACCTGGCAATGGGAAACTGTGGCAACTTACCGAAAAAATATTCTCGACCATAATTTCACTGCAATGCTGGGTAATACCATGAGAGATTACAGCTATTACTACATGGGCGGTTTTGGCGAAGGTTTGTCAGAAGAATCGTGGAATTTTGCTGTATTAGACGCAGTTTTAAGCGATTCTACAAAAAACGCAGCTACAGGGAATCGAAACCAGGATAACCGGTTACTATCCTATTTCGGACGTATTAATTACGATTACAAAGACCGTTATATGCTCGGGTTCACCCTCAGAGCCGATGCATCCTCAAAACTTCCGGCAGAAAATCGCACACAATACTTCCCTTCTGTTTCAGTAGGTTGGGTTGCCACACAAGAAAACTTTTGGAATTTTGACCCCATAAATTTCTTAAAACTACGTTTTAGTTGGGGACAAAATGGTAATATTCGCTCATTAGACAACTTTGCATACACAACTACCATTGCCACCTCACCACAATCAAGCTATTACCTAAGCGGAGGAACAACATTGGTTGGAGCAGAACCAACACGACTGAGTAATCCTGATTTAATTTGGGAAACATCAGAACAAACAAACCTGGGACTGGACATCAGGTTTTTTAGAGACCGATTATCCTTCTCAACTGACCTCTACATGAAAGAAACAAAAGGTCTGATTACAAAAGCAGCCGTTCCGGAATACGTGGGCAACACGAAACCACTTGCCAACGCAGGAAATGTAATGAACAAGGGTATTGAATTAGAACTAAGTTATAAAGGAACCGGTTATGGTGTAGATTACAATATTGCAGCGAATGCTTCTTACAACAAAAATGAGGTAACAGAGCTAAACACTCCTGTTGAGGGTGCAAATCTCGGAACATCGGGAACAATAACCCGTACACAAGAAGGATATCCCATTTATTACATTTATGGATTTGAAGCTGAAGGTGTTTTCGATTCGTTTGAAGAAATTGAAGCCTATGTAAATGATGATGGGGAGCTTATTCAACCAGATGCAATCCCGGGCGACATCAAATTTGCCGACCTTAATAATGATGGTGTTATTAATGAAGATGACAAAACCATGATTGGTAATCCACATCCTGACTGGACATATGGATTCACGACCAATTTAGAGTACAGAGGATTTGATTTGAAAATATTCTTTCAGGGAACAATTGGAAATGATATTTATTACGGTGCATACAGGACAGATGTAACAAATAACAATAAACCATACTTCCTTTATGAAAATGCCTGGACACCTGATAATCATACAGATGAATTTCCAAGATATGTTGTAAACGACAACAATAATAATTTTTCGCACAATAGTTTATTTGTATTCGACGGAAGCTACATGAGATTGCAAAACCTTGAACTGGGCTATTCATTTAAAACAGCTATGTTAAAAAAGGCTTTTGTTGAAAAACTCAGACTGTATATTTCAGCACAAAACCTGTTTGTAGTTACCAATTATCCGGGAGCCGACCCCGAAGTTGGAAACTCCGACGGCACTACGACTAAAGCAAGTATTGGAATCGACCGTGGATTGTACCCAAGGCCAAGGATTATATCATTTGGACTAAATGTTACACTTTAATCACAATAAAACACCATAACTATGAAGTCAATAAAATATATATTCATAACACTCGCGCTGCTCTCATCGGGCTGTGCCGATGACTGGCTCGAAATGGAACCTGTTGGTGAAAAGCTTGAAACGAATTTTTACCAAAACGAAGGCGATATTTACCAGGGATTAATTGCTGCATATTCAATGCTGCAACCCAAATATTTCTCAGGTTGGTCATCGTACTACTTTCTGGCCAACTTCCCTTCAGACGATTCTGAGGTTGTAGGTGGTGGGCCTAATGACAGGCCGGAATATCATGCAATTGCAGACTTTAGTATGCTCCCAACCAACTCAGCAGTTTTACAACTATGGCGCAGAAACTATTACGGCGTTTACAGAGCCAACCTGGTTGTACTTAATGCCGATCCGGAAGCATCGCAAACCTCAAAGGAATACATAGCAGAAGCAAAATTTCTCAGGGCATACTTTTACTTTGAACTAGTCAAATTCTTTGGTGATGTACCACTAATTACAACCCAATTAAGCCCAGATGAATATAATCAGCCCCGAACACCTGCTGAGCAAGTGTATGTACAAATAATTGCAGACTTAACCGAAGCAGCAACAGACCTGCCAACAATGCCCGAAGAAAATTACAGGGCAACCAAAGGAGCAGCCCAGGCTTTACTGGGCAGAGTATACCTATACATGGCATCACCATACTACCAACAAAGATACGATTTTGAAAAATCAGCCACACAATATTACGACTTAGCTTACCAGCAATTGAATAACGTAATAATCTCAGGCCTATACGATATTGAACAGGTTTACGATAACGTTTGGCGTTACGAATATGAGCACGGAATAGAATCCATATTCGAAATTGAATACGCCAACATGGAAATGGGCGGCGCCTGGGAAGATGGTCGCATCAACGGTGGAAATATCGACGTACAAATGTGCGGCCCCAGAGGAATTGCAACAGACTCACTAAACGCCGGCTGGGGGTTCGATATGGTATCTGAAGATCTAATTGAAGCTTACGATGCCGCAGGAGATGATATACGAAAAAAAGGTACAGCCTACGGAGAACAATTTCTCACTTCAATAGGTGCTTCAGATTGGGAAGAAAATGAAGGTTACACCGGTTGGTTTAGTAAAAAACGGGCACCATGGGCATATATCACCTCCAGCAGTTCGCCCGAATGGAACTACGAAACCAACGAACGTATTATTCGCTACGCTGATGTTTTACTAATGATGGCTGAAGCCTGCATTGGAAGCAACCAGGGTGATCCTGACTTCTACTTTAACCAGGTAAGAATACGTGCTGAGATGGAGACTATTGGTGGCGTAACCATGGAAGATATTAAAACAGAAAGAAGACTTGAACTGGCTATGGAAGGTTTTCGCTTTTTCGACCTGGTACGCTGGGGAGATGCCGCAGCTGAATTAGGCGAAAGAGGCTTCGTGCAAGGCAAACATGAAGTTTTCCCCATACCACAGGATGAAATATTAAATTCAAATAACACCCTAACACAAAACGCAAATTACTAAGCTATTAGCAACTATTATTCTTAATTAAAACTTAATTTTATGAAGAACATTACATTATTATTAACATTTGTTTTAGCACTTACGTTAGGTGCCATAGGACAAACAACTTACGTTGATTTTGAAACCAATGCAAACCCAATCGGGTACGACTTTGGTGGAAACGGACACACATTTGGTGTTGACAACCCCAACACTACAGGTAACACTTCTGCAACTGTTGGCGAAATTACAACAGGAGCTGAAACATGGTCAGGAATTGCTATGCCAATTGGCGGAACCATTACGTTCTCAGCCACAGATACAGATTTTACAATGGACGTACTTTCTGATGCAACCGGCGACGTAGTATTAAAACTGGAAAACGCGAACGATGCAAATCAATTTGTTGAAGTTACAAGTCAGTACACAACTGCTGATGCATGGGAAACACTAACTTTCAGTTTCCCCGACACACTTGAGGCCGGAGTATATTCACAACTGGTTCTTTTCTTTAACTTTGGAACAACAGAAGAAACTACCTGGTACTTCGACAACATTGTTGGCCCATCGGCTGAGTTTGGAAACGATGTAACAGTTGACCTCAACGTAGAAGACAAACTGGGAATTGCCAACACCAGCGTAAGCCTCGAAATTGAAGGTGAGCTAATTACACTTACACAAGATGGCAACCTTTGGACAGGTCAGGAAGTACTTGCGCCTTACACCATTTCAGAAGGTGGCGGTGAATACGAAACATATGTACTGGTTGATGATGAAGTAATTGACACAACAACCATTAGCGTTTCAGGTGGATCAGCTACTATGGATTGGTTCTACCTAATACTTATTGAAGAACCCGAAGACGGAACTGCAAACGCAATTTCTGTTGATGGAACTGCACCAGTAATTGATGGAACTATCGACGAGGTTTGGAATAACGCAAAAGTTCACCCATTGCAACAACGCGATTGGTACGGAAGCCCCACCGGACTTTATTCTTATTTCAAAATTATGTGGGATGCAGATAATGTATACATCCTGAATTATGTGGATGACGATACTCCAAACGCACAGGGAACTGACCCATGGATGAATGACAATGTAGAACTTTTCTTCGACATGAACCAATCTGCTTCTGCAGGTTTTGACAGCGACGACTGGCAAATTCGCTGCATTCGTGGAGAAGACTCCTGGACAGGTTCAGAAAACGTTACAGACGCATGGGCTGCCGATGTAGAAAGAGCTCAAACTGAATTTGCAGACAACTCAGGCTACATTGTTGAGTGGGCTATTCCATGGACATCATTATCAGCGACCTTCCTTCCACTGGTAGATTTCGAATTTAATTTTGATGTTAGTGTTGCCGATGATGCCAACGATGTTGCAGGACGTGAATACATTATTGCCTGGAACTCTAATCAGGATATCAACTACAACAATACCGAGCTTTACGGTACAGTGACACTTTCTGACATGACCAACGAAACGGCCATTCACGAAGTAGTAAACAATATTCCAAATCTTTCGGTATTCCCGAACCCGGTTAGAAGTCAACTGAACATTCAGGCCGGAAACAAAATTGATAAAGTAGAAATTTTTGACGTTGTAGGACGCACAGTTTACAACCTTAATGACATTAACAATAAAGCTGTTTCAATTAGTGTAGACAATTTGCAAGACCATGCTATTTACATGGTGAAAATTACTGACAAAGAGGGGAACATTAATACAAGAAAAGTGAAAGTTCAGTAGTTTTTAAGTTAAAAGAGGCTGCTTAGGCGGCCTCTTTTTTCCTTTCTCTTTCCAACAATTCCAATAACGCCAAACACCTGCTAAAATGACCAAGTTCAACCACATATTTCTTTTTGCACTGGTAATTATCGTTACGCAATCCATATCACTCAAAGCACAATCGTGCTATGAACTTGTCTGGAGCGATGAATTTAACTACACAGGATTACCGGACTCAACCGTTTGGGCATTTGAAGAAGGTGGAACCGGTTGGGGAAACAACGAACTGCAATACTACACTTCCAATCGGCTCGAAAACGCAAGCGTGGAAGATGGTTTTCTTACCATTACAGCACGCGAAGAAAATTACAACGGAAAAGAGTATACATCTGCACGTTTAATTACTTATCCAACAGGTCATTCATGGCAGTACGGAAAAATAGAAGCCCGAATAAAACTACCTTACGGACAGGGAATTTGGCCCGCATTCTGGGCACTTGGAAACGGCATTTTTGAAGGAACACCCTGGCCTGCATGCGGCGAAATAGATATTATGGAAATGATTGGCGGCGGCGAAGGACGCGACGACGTAGTACACGGAACAATTCACTACGCCGATGCCAGTGGAAACCACGCATATTACGGCGGCGATTACCAACTCGATCAGGGTATTTTTGCCGATGACTTTCATACATTCTCCATCGAATGGACACCAACAGAAATAAAATGGTACATGGACGGTATAAATTACCACACTGCCAGTCTCACGTACGATTATCTCTCAGAATTACACGAAGAATTCTTTCTTTTACTCAACATAGCCGTTGGCGGAAACTGGCCGGGAAACCCCAACTCATCTACCCAATTTCCACAGGAAATGGTAGTCGACTATGTACGTGTTTATCAACTCGATACAGACCCACAAATTACCGGCAGCAACACAGTACACAAAGCACAAAAAAATACTCAATTCAGAACCGTAGAATCAGAAAACTTTACATACAACTGGAACGTGCCCGATGATGCCACAATTACAAGCGGACAAGGCACACACGCCATAAAAGTCGATTGGGGATGCGATGCAGGAATTGTTACCTGCGACCTGGCAACCAATTGCGACACCTACACACTCACGTACGAAGTAGAAACTGAAAACATTCAAATTTCAGGCGACGAGCTCGTACAAACCAACTCTGAAAATAATACATTCAGCATTCCCTTACTTGCTGAAACAACATACAACTGGGAAGTACCAACCGATGCAACCATCGTTAGCACAACCTATACAAATACAATTAATGTAACCTGGGGAAGCACCGCCGGCTGGGTAAAAGTAAATACAACAAACAATTGTGGAACAGAACGAGATTCTCTTTTTGTAGAAATCGTAAATCAACTACCCTACCCCGACCCCGATACAAAACATCCGATACCCGGCACTGTTGAAGCCATCAATTACGATTATGGCGGCGAAGGCATTGCCTACCACGATACCGATGCCGTAAACGAAGGCACGGGATCTCGCCAGAACGAAGGCGTGGACACAGAAGCCAATGATGGTGGCGAGAATATTGGTTGGATAAAGCCCGGTGAATGGGTAGAATACACAGTAAACGTAGACAGTACAGCACTTTACGATGTTGAACTGCGTGTAGCTTCGCTTAATGGCGGCGGAAATATGGAAATTCATTTCAACGGCGAAGACCGCACCGGAGAAATTTCCATTCCTGCTACCGGTTCATGGTCAACATTTATCTCACTCGTTGTAGAAGATATCCAACTCTACAACACAGATACATTAATGAGGCTACATTTTAATGTGGGCGATTTCAACATTAGCAGAACCATTTTCAATTACGAAGGAACCGGAATAAACCACAATACAAATTATTCAAAAATCAGGATTTACCCCAACCCTGCCCAAAACGAACTTCAAATCAGGAACATAACAGGAAATTATCAATATAGCATACATTCAGTATTAGGAAACCTGGTACAAGCGGGTGCAATTACAACAAACAACAGCCTAAACATCAGCAAACTAAATCAAGGGACATATTTTCTGATGCTGAAAAGCAACGATAATACACAGGTCTTAAAATTTATAAAGAAATAACGGCCTTTATATAAAATCAACAGACACAAAATGATCAGCAGCAAAAGCTGATACACAGGTATTATACGCTAAAAAAAGATAAAATGCAGAACTTCATTCATCATAAAAACAAAACAAAAGCAAGCATAATTCTCTTGCTCACGATAACCGTTTTTATCGCATGCAGTCCAAAGCAAAAAAACAGCAACTCTGCTTCAGAGCAGTCGCCAAAACACCCGGGTTACGAACTAATTTGGGAGGATAATTTCGATGGAACCGGACTCAAAACTGATTACTGGACATACCAAACCGGTGCGCACGGCTGGGGAAACAATGAGTTGCAAAACTATACGAAAGGCGAAAATGCCAGAATTGCTGATGGAAAACTGTTTATAAAAATAAAAAAAGTTGACGATAAAAAACAACCCGGCTCTTACACATCAACCCGAATTGACACCAGAGGAAAAAAAGAATTTAAGTACGGACGAATAGAAGTGCGGGCCAAACTTCCCGAAGGTAAAGGCATTTGGGCCGCCATTTGGATGCTTGGCGCCAATTACCCAACCGTTGGCTGGCCGGAATGCGGCGAAATGGACATTATGGAATACGTTGGGTACGCTCCCGACACCATTCACTCCACAGTGCATACGCCAACAGGTTATGCAGGAAATGGAAATGGAAGTAACAAACAGGTAAGAAGCTGTGAAGAAGAATTTCACGTGTACGGTCTCGATTGGAAACCTGAAAAACTAGTTTTTTACATAGACAAACCAGAAAACATTATCCACTCATACGCGCCTGAAAACAAAACCAACAAGAACTGGCCGTTTAACAACCCCGCATTCATCATACTCAACGTTGCCGTAGGCGGCGATTGGGGCGGATTAAAAGGCGTTGACAATTCCATTTTCCCTCAAACCATGGAAATAGATTACATAAAAGTTTTTCAGAAAACTAAATAAAAATAAACCGGCATAAAAATGACAAGTGAACAAAAATACACTATAAAAGTATCGCTGATA
>CAYPSX010000098.1:0-13894 GCA_964413185.1 uncultured Bacteroidales bacterium | reverse complement strand
TCGTACATAATTGATAATATAAACTGTTTTGCGCAAAATTAGTAATTATGGGGAAATGTCAAATTATTTTTTTGTGCTTAAAAATCCGGCACAATGAATTACCAGTTAGCAGGATAGGTTTGCCAGCCGTTGGGCAGGGGCTCTTTTTTGTAAATAAGTTGAAGTTTTTTTTGTTGCAGAATTAACGAGTCTCCTTTTGAGGCCGGGGTGTAGTTCAAAATTACGAATTTTCCATAGCCTTCTCCGTATACGAAGCTTTCAAATTGTATTGTTTCGCCATCGGCACTGTAGTAATAATCTTTTGAGCAATATGGGTTGTTCGGATTGAGGTCTGTTTCCGTGAGTTGATTAATGTATGGAATATAGATGCTCAGGCATCGGCCTTCGGGGTAAAATTTAATGTAATGTCGTTTGGTTTGTGCTGTATTTTTTTGTGTTTTTTCTGCCAAAACAGCCGGATTGGTTAGTTTATATACGGCATTTGTGCTCAGCCATTCGGGCTTTACAAAGCCTTTTTTGTTTTTTAATTTGTAATTGTCTTTTTTGGGAACATACTGTCCGTGGGAGTTTGTTTTGCCCCTGTTAAAAAGTTGATCTGTTCCCTGCCGGGAACATGAGCCTGCAATGGTTGCCGCGATCAGTAAATACACAAAATGTAGTTTTATTCTCCCCATAGTGTGAATTTTGAAAGTCCGAATGGATATGCATTATATACATTATTTATATCATTGGTAAGTACCTCGAATTGTCTTTGGTCTTTGATAATATCGTGTGCCAGAATGTTTTGAAACGGATGTCTTACCCATCTGTCGGAATCAATACCAAAGCTTTTTCCTTTATAATTCATGGTCAATCCGCCGTACCTGTATCTTGGCCCTTGTTCGTAAACCAATCCATGCGTGTATTCTTCGCCAAATTTGCCTGTTGAAGCATATCCCATTTTGCCTCCGGGAAGAATGTAGTTTTCAATGAAAAAGCTCAGTTCATTGCGCAAGCCGGTAAAGAGGTTTGTGTTTAATGATAATTCGCCTATTTGAATAGATGCTGCGGCTGTTCTATAACTATCGCCACCATCGCCTAATCCCATTTTCCCAAACGGGGCGCCATCGTTTTCATACGAAAATCCTAAATTCTTTGTTTTGGCGCTCATAAAACCTGTTCGTTGGTTAAATTCGCTCATTTCACCAAAACCAGTCCACAAGTTTGTTCCCATGTTTACGCCTCTTTGTTGGGCATCCTCGTATCCCAGCATGAGTGAGTTTCTCATTTCAAAACCTTTTTTGCCTGTGTTGAGGAAGTTTGAATAGTAGGTAACCCCAAACCCATACGAGCCCGAAAAATCACCAATTTCTTTTACGGCGGTAAAGTTCAGGTTTATTCTCATTTTTCCACCCACATAACTGAAACTTATTTGTACCGTATAATTGGGCGGCTCCCCGGGTCCAAAGTTATTTGTTTTCAGTTGCAAAATATTTGAGCTGCTTCCTTTTACGTTAGCTTTTTTTCCTTGAGCGGCCTGGTTGCCTTTTTCATCAGCTTCTTTGTCTGCCGTAGCTTCAGCGGAGGCTGATTTTTTCTGTTTGCCGGAAGCTGCACCGCCATTGCGTTGTTGTTCTATGTGCGCAAGTTCGTGGCCAATTAGTTTTTTTCCTTCGGTGGATTGCGGATTATATTGGCCGGGGGCGAAATGTATTTCGTTGCCCTGCGCGTAGGCTTTTGCACCAATAATGGAAGCTTTTTCACTGTCGCGGTGAATTTTCACATTATCAAAATCGGCGTCAAAAGATGCCTCCATTTGCGATTTAACATCCCCGGGCAGGTGTGTGGTAGTGCCGTCGCTTCCCGGAGCGCTTTCCATCTGCCATTCTTCTGTTTTTTGTGTTGATGGCTGTGTGTTGTCTTTCACATCATCATCGAATGGAGAGAAATTGGTAACATTGGATTCCAGCATTTTGTTGATGGTCTCCACATCAACTTTTTTAGCAGACCTGGTCGGCTTTTCCTGTGTGAAAACGTTTGCCTGTTGGCGGTTAGCATATTCGAACATAGATGATAATATAAACTGTTTTGCACAAAATTAGTAAATATGGGGAATTGGCAAATTATTTTTTTGTTTTCGGTGGAATTAATACGAGACCGATTCGGGGCAAGTCTCCGATTGTCGATAAACTTTCTTATTTTTGTTTAAAAAAAGATATGTCGTTAATTAAATCTATTTCAGGAATCCGGGGCACAATAGGAGGGAAGCCCGGCGATAATTTAACCCCCGATGATATTGTTAAATTTGTTTCGGCTTATGCCACGTGGCTTAAAAATACCCGAAAACGCGATGATCTTACCGTGGTGGTTGGCCGCGACGCACGCATCAGTGGCGAAATTGTAAAAATGATTGTAAACGGTACATTAAGTGCGTGCGGAATAGAGGTTATTGACATCGACCTGGCCAGTACACCGACCACGGAAATGGCTGTGGTGCATTTCGCAGCCGATGGCGGGCTTATTCTGACTGCATCGCACAATCCGCAGCAATGGAATGCGCTGAAAATGCTCAACAGCAAAGGTGAGTTTTTAAGTGCACAAAACGGCGCTGAAATTCTTTCCATTGTGGAGCAGGGCAATACCCTGTATGCCGATGTGGAAAAATTGGGAAAAATTCGAAACGAGACATATCACCAGGAGCATATTCAGGCTATTCTCGATTTGGAAATGGTCGATAAAAATGCCATCGCGCAAAAACAATTTAAAGTTGTGGTAGACGGTATCAACTCGGTAGGGGCGTTAATCATCCCTGATTTGTTAAAACAATTGGGCGTATCTGAAATTATTGAGGTAAACAGCGAGGCCAACGGTCGGTTTGCCCATCCGGCCGAGCCGCTGCCCGAAAATGTTGCCGAAACATGCCAAAAAGTGAAAGAATTTGGCGCCGATCTGGGTATTGTAGTCGATCCCGATGTCGACAGGCTGGCGCTAATTGATGAGAACGGGGTGATGTTCGGCGAAGAGTACACCATTGTGGCCGTAGCCGACTATATTTTGTCACACAAAAAAGGCAATACCGTTTCCAATTTATCATCTTCACGCGCCCTTGCCGATATTACCGGGGAACATGGCGGATCGTACTATGCATCTGCTGTGGGCGAGGTCAATGTTGTGGAAAAAATGAAAGAAACAAACGCCGTAATTGGTGGAGAAGGTAACGGCGGTGTAATTTATCCCGAATTGCACTACGGTCGCGATGCTTTGGTCGGAATAGCCTTGTTCCTGAGTTATTTGGCAAAGCAAAACACAACCGTTTCCGTGTTGAAAGAAAAATATTCGTCATATATCATCATTAAAGATAAGATTCAACTCACACCCGAACTTAATGTTGATAAATTGCTTGAGCAGATAGCAGCGATCTACCGTAATGAAAAAATTAATCTGACAGACGGGGTTAAAATCGATTTTGAAAATGGGTGGGTGCACTTGCGCAAATCTAATACTGAGCCTATTATACGTATTTATTGCGAAGCATCTGACGAGGCATCAGCTAAAGCGTTTTCAGAAAAAATCAAAACGAATATTAACAATTTATTTGCAAATTAGTCAGAAATATTATTTATATTTGAAAGAAATCTCTAACTAAATTATTGCATATTATGGAAAAGAAATTCACTTTTAGCGATGCGTTATCAAACGCCTATCAAATTGGTATTAAAAACATTCTTTCTTTGATTGGCGCTGTTATTTTATGGATTCTTACAATTTGGATTCCATACATTAATGTTGGAACAACAATTGCCATCATCACCATCCCTGCGAGCTTGAGCCGGGGCAAGGTAATTTCCCCAACAGAAATTTTTAACAAGAAATACCTGAAATACATGGGAGATTTCTTCCTTGTAACTGCTTTACGCGGAATAGGTGTTTACATTGCATTTTTATTCCTTATTATTCCCGGTATTGTACTTTCAATTGCCTGGACGCTTGCCGTTCTTTTGGTTGTTGATAAAGGTCTGAATGCCAATAAAGCATTGAATGTAAGTAACAAAATTACTTACGGATACAAATGGATTATTTTCGGTGCACAAATTGTATTGGTTATTCCATTATTTATTTTTAGCTGGATTACTCCAATCCTCGGATTTATTTATATGATTCTTTTGATTCCATTTATGTTGGGTCTCAAAGGTTATGTATACGGCCAGCTTGCCGGTGATATTCCAGAAGAAGTTTAAAATATTTACAATTAAAAAAAACAGCCGTGCTTTTTGAGTACGGCTGTTTTTTTATTAAAAATACAATACATAATTTCTCAGGTAGTTCACAACCGCCCATATAATTATTGTAAATGCCACAACAAGCATAACAAAAATACCCAGCATCAATGCCATGCCGTGTGCCGAGTTATCGTCTTCATAAGTGCCGTCGGTGTAGCGGGTGCGAACGGTAAAGCCACTTCCCATTACGCCAAGGGCAAGGGCAACTAAACCCGAAGATACATTTCCGCCTCCTCTGTTTGCTCTTTTTTCAATCAGAAACTGCGGAGTAAAACTTGCTATGTAGTATATACCTACAGGAATGAAAAAGAAAAGTCCAATAGTAAACAACGCTCCTATGAACCCTTTGTCGGGTACAGTGCTTGCAACAATTATCGACATAAGTACGCCAATTCCAATACCGAGCCACATAATTTTTTTGGAGCCATCGAACGATCGTGCTTCATTACTGGCAACAACTGCTTTATACTCATTAAATATTCCCACAATATCTTCATCTGTTGGAGTAATTTCTGCTACTTCTTTCAAAATTTTGTCAGCCCTTTTTATTTCTTTCATTTTGTTGGGCCTGCGGTATTCGTAACCTTCTTCGTCTTCAATAATGTATGACCAGCCGTTGTAAGCATCGGCCAGTAATTCTCTGCATCGTTGGTTTTCTTCTTCGGAAGATTCGGCCGGTTTGCCATTCTCCTGCCTTACAGATTTGAAATAGTCGACATCAAAATTATGCTCCCTGAAACGTTTGGTTGTGATTAATGTGTAAACCATGTGGGCAATGATAAAAAGAGCAGCAAGCCCCATTAAAATAGTCCCAACAATGTTCCAAAATTCCCCTCCGGAGCCGTTGGAGGTTTTTTCGATAACGTTTTTCATTGATTCAAGCGTGTCCTGAGTTGCAATTGTGTCTGTATTTTGGGCAAATACAGGAATTGCCGGCAGTGCAAAAAAAATACAAGTTAGTGATTTCATTTTTATTAAATTTTTGGGATTCATGTGTTTATTTGTTGTGTTAAAAGTAAATAATTGAAACAAACAAGTCAAATTTATAATGTTAATGACTTTTTAATGAGATGATGTTCAGTTATTTGATAAAGAATACTTCGAAGATATTACCATTTTAAAAAGCTCAATGAACAAAGTGCGCATTAAAAAAATCCTGTTCTATAAAGATGGGGAGCTTATTTTGGTCAAACACGGTAATGATGTTGAAATTCCGCATGGCGACACACTACTCAAAAAAGGCGATGTGGTAACCGTAATGGGCACCCAAACAGCGATTGAAGATTTCCGGGATAAGTTTACAGGAGCCTGACGATTTTTTTTGAGTTGGTAAGGTCGCAAAAAACAGGGGCACTATAGCGAACTTTATGTTTACTTTTATCGTTAAATTTGTAAAGGAAATAAATGAATGTAGATATGAACTTGCAAACAAAAAAACTCGAGTTAGTACAATTGATATTAAACACAAACAGACCTGCTTTACTTGAAAAAATTAGCCGTATGCTAAAGCAGGAGCAAGAAGCAGACTGGTGGGATGAAATACCTGAATCTGTTAAAGAGTCTATTGAAATATCTTTAAAAGAAGACGAGCAAAATGAAACCATACCCCACAGAGAGGTAATGCGTGAAGCTAAGAAAAAGTATGGGTTGTAATAGAGAAATAGTCTTATTATCCTTTTGGGACAATAGAAAAGACCCGGCAAAGTTGAACAATATTACCGGAGCCTGACCGCAACCTCCCGTTTGTTATTCTACATGCAACACCAACCCTTTTAGGTATTCACCCTCGGGGTGAAAAATATTCACCGGGTGATCTGCCGGCTGCGTTAATTGATGTAGTATACGAACTTTTCTTCCGGCATTGGCCGCCGCTGCAAAAACCGATTTTCTGAAATTTTGCGGGCTCACAGCCTGTGAGCAACTAAAAGTGAACACAATTCCATTTGGGCCAATGTTTTCAAATGCCCGCTGATTGATACGTTTGTAGCCTTGCAACGCATTGCTCAATACGTTGTGGTGCTTGGCAAATGCCGGCGGGTCGAGAATAATGAGGTCGTAGGTTTCCTCGGCATTGGCGAAAAAGTCGAATGCATCAGCAGTAATTCCTTCGTGGTTGTGGTTATGGTTATCGCCAAAGTTGAGTTTTACATTTTCTGCGGTCAGATCAATGGCTTTGGCCGATGAGTCGATGGTGTGGACTTTTTTTGCGCCGTTTTGCATGGCAAAAAGCGAGAAACCACCGGTATAGCCGAACACATTAGCCACGGTACGGTTTTTTGAATATTGGCCTGTTAACCTGCGGTTTTCGCGCTGGTCTACAAAAAATCCGGTTTTTTGGCCATGCAACCAGTTAATTTGATATTGAATGCCATACTCCTGCACAATGCCCGATTCTTTGTCGCCCAGCATAAAAAAATCTTTCTCTTCGTTCTCCAGGGCTTTTTTCGGCAATGTTGATCCACTTTTGCAATAGATATGTTGAATTTGATTGCCGTACACTTCTTTGATGGCACCGGCAATATATTCGCGATTCAAAAACATGCCAACGCTGTGCATTTGCAAAACAGCGGTATCATTATAAATATCGATGATGAGGCCGGGCAGGTTGTCGCCTTCGCCATGAATGAGCCGGTACACATTTGTATCGGGCATATTTTTAAGCAACTCTGTCCTGAGGTTCAAGGCTGTTTCGATGCGCTGGTGATAAAACGCCGCATCAATTTCTGTCTGCTCAAAACTGAGAATGCGCACGGCAATTGAGCCAATTTGGTAATGCCCGCATCCCAGAAAATTGTCTTTATTGTCGAAAACATCAACAACATCGCCTTCTGCGGGTGTGCCGTACATTTTTTTTATGGCACCGCTGAATATCCAGGGATGATAACGTTTCACGCTTTGGTCTTTCCCCGATTTCAATACTACTTTTGTTCGTTCACTCATTCGATAAGGGTTGTATGGATAACATTTTTTCGTAAATTTTGAGGCACACCCAGGCATCGGTTGCTGCGTAACGCAATTGTGGCTCTGTGAGCACAGGCGCTTCCCAGTTGGTAAGCCGTTGCCGTTTCGAAATTTGCAGGTCAAGGAAAATTCCGGCCATTTTTTTAACGCCTTTTTCTTCTACGCCATATTTGTCAACGTGCTTTTGCAGGTCAATGAACCCGGCAGGTTCAAATGGAACAATTTTTTTAAGGCCGCGCAAATCATCCAATATGGCTGCACCGATTTTTTTTATGCCGGGTTCGGCTAAAAGGCGCACAAGGTTTTTGGGCAAACCGGTCATGTGTAACCGGAAAAGCCAGGCTGTATCCTGGTTGCTTAATTGCAATAATGTTACGCCGTGAGTTTTGCCTTTGCGAAATGCTGGTTTAGACTCGGTATCAAACCCCAAAACGCTGTTGATGGCTATTTCGGGAATTACCTGTTCAACCTCTTCGGGTTTGGTAATTACTTTTATTGTGCCTTCGAACTTGCCCCGGGGCAGTTCTTTTAATGTTTGTTTATCTATGGTTTGCCTGAGCATTAATTGATCCCCCATTCGTCTTTCCGTTGCTCTGTGAGCCAGTTTTCGGTGTTGTTGTCGGTTTCGTTGTCGGTTTTTTCGTTCAATTTTTCATTAAAATAATAATGATGCATGATGCGCAACGTGTTTACCAGCCGTTGACCCCAATATTCTTTGAACGTGCGCCCGGCTTCGGCTATGGCGTCGTGCATAAGTTCGTCTACAGTAGAGTTGTAAAGGCTTGTAAAATCTTTGAGATCCTGGTAAATGTCGGCAAAGTTTTCAGAAAGTGAATTGGTTTCATTCGCTTCAAACCGGCCTATGTTCTCTTTATACGTATCCAGCTCATCCATTAATTGCTCAACCCGGAGTTTCACCCGGTTCCATTCTTCTTCGCTCACGAATTTTTCAATGGTTTCGGGTTCTTCAATTTCAAACGGCGGAAGCAAATGTGCTTTCATATATAAAAGTGGCAGGAGCTTGAGGTTGTATTTGATGAATTTTTTCTGTGAATATTCATGCAGGTTATCCATCATGGTGGTGTATTCCGTTGCCACGGCCAAAAAATCGAGCACATCGCGTGCGTATAACAAGTTTCTTTTTTCTTCGTCCATAAATACCGATCAATTTTGCTGCAAAATTAGCATTTTTCACGAACTGAATTCGCGAATCGTCATGTTTTAAAATGAAATGTATTTTTGCAAGTAAGTTTACTTTACAACAAGCCTGCCATCTTTATCTCTGGCAATGATGCCTTTTTCCATTAGTTCGCGGGCTTTCTGGATGAACATTTCTTCGTGGTCGTAAAAGTATTCTTTGAATGCAGCAGGCAGCATGGGTTGCCTTTTTAGTGTGGCCAATATTTTTTGTTCAACTTCTTTTAGCGAGGGTTTGGTTTGTTTTTTCTTTTTTGCGCAGTAATCACATTGGCCGCATTCCGGGGCATTTTTTTGTCCGAAATATTGCAAAAGAATTTGACTCCTGCACCGATCCTGCGCTTCAGCATAATATACGGCTGCTTTGAGTTTATTTTCGGCCATTTTTTTTCGAAAATCGTAGTTTTCCCTGGATATGTATAGGTTTGATGGCATTAGCCGTTCTTCACGATAAAAAACGATCGGGTTGTTTTTTTGCGGTATGTAACGAATGATTTTTAAATTGTTGAGCCGCTGTAAGTATTTGTAAACTACTTCTACGGAGCTCTTTACGCGTTTGGCAAGCATGAGTTCGTCAATGGCCACAAAATCTGTGAAAAGTCCGGTGTAGCTGCGCAAAATGAGTTTGATGAGCCGGTCGAAAGCAGCATTGGCGACCTGGAATTCGTATAAATCGTCGCGGGTAACAAGAAATTTGATTTTGCTTGGATTATGTACGCTGTCTGTTAGTTCAATGTATCCTTCCGATTGTAGTACTTTTAGGGCGTTGTAGGCCTGTATCATACTGTATTTGTATGTTTTGGCAAAATCGCGTAAAATAAAATCGAAACTCATGCCTTTTCCTGCACCAATGGAGAGGCTGTAATAATTTCCCAGTGAATCATATATCTGTTTGATAAGTTTGATATCGGGAAAGCTGTTGGTAAAGCTTTGTTTCAGGCGTGTGTGGTCGCTTTTGTGGTAGAGCAGAATGCCGTAAGCTTTTTTCTCATCTCGTCCGCCGCGACCGGCTTCCTGAAAGTAGGCTTCGAGCGAGTCGGGGAGATCCATGTGTACGACAAAACGTACATCCGGTTTATCAATGCCCATACCAAAAGCATTAGTGGATACAATGATACGGGTTTTGTCGCTTTTCCATTCTTCCTGCTTTTTGTCGCGTTGTTCGGCTGATAATCCGGCGTGATAAAAATCTGAATTGATATTGTTTCGGCGCAAATGATCGGAAATATCCCGCGTGCGTCTTCTGCTGCGCACATATACAACAGCTGTTCCCTGGTTGCGTTGGCAAATTCTGGTAAGGTCGTTCAGTTTGTCATCTGAGTGCTTTACCCAGTAAACTAGGTTTCTGCGCTCAAAGCTTTTTTTGAACAGGTTGCGCTGTTTGAATTGCAACTTGTCCATAATATCTTCTACCACTTTGGGCGTGGCTGTTGCTGTGAGTGCAAGGAAAGGCACATTGGGCAGTAAATCGCGCAAATTGGCTATTTCCAGGTATGCCGGACGAAAATCGTAACCCCATTGTGAGATGCAATGTGCTTCATCAATAGCAATCAGATTTACTTTCATGCCCTGTACCCGAATACGAAAAAGTTCAGTTCCGAGGCGTTCCGGCGACACATAAAGAAATTTATAATCGCCATAAATGCAATTGTTTAGCGCGGTGTCTATTTCATCTTTCGATAATCCGCTGTAAATGGCCAACGCTTTTAAACCGCGCTCCCGCAGATTGTAAACCTGGTCTTTCATCAGCGCAATTAAAGGCGTTACCACAATGCAAAGCCCTTCCTGCGCCAGTGCCGGCACCTGGAATGTTATGGATTTACCGCCCCCGGTGGGCAAAAGGCCCAGCGTGTCCTGCCCGCCTCCAACCGAGGAAATAATTTCGTGCTGCATGGGGCGAAATTGATCGTAGCCCCAATGTTGTTTTAATATTTCGTGGTATTTGTCCACAACGGTGTTTTATGCTTTCAATGTTTGTTGCAAAGATATAAAAGTATCCACTATTTAGTCCGTAGTTTAAATTATATTGGTTTTTGTATTATTTTATGTGAAAGCCGGAAAAATGTGTAAATTGGAGTATAATTTTACGCTACGCATTATGGAGGTTATCAGATATTTTGCAGGTGCCATGCTTACTTGTTTTCTTTTGATACCAGGCTCAATAACGGCACAAACTAAAATAGACTCATTAATTCGACAAATCGATGTGGTTGAGCACGATACAACCAAAGTGAATCTGATGATAGAGGTTGCAAGAGCCTATTATGATAGTTCTTTTGATATTTCATTCAAATGGTATGAGAAAGCTGCAACTCTGGCTAAGTCTATTAAAGGTGATTCTGTGGTGAATTATCGCGCTCAGATCCAACTTGCAGAAAGTTTTCAGAGTAAAGCCTGGTTGTATATAGAATATACGGGCAATTATGATTCTGCATTTATTTTAATTGATGAAGTATTTAATATTTATAAAAAAACAGAGCGCAATACACCTTGGGTTAAAGCTAGTGTATTTGCGTTTAATAAGGGACAGGTTTTTAATACAAAGGGTACTTTTTATTTTTATCAGGGCGAATATGATAAGGCTATTGAAAATTACCAAAAGGCTGTTGTGCTTTTTGAGCGTAGCGGTTTTGAACAACATTGTGCCACTATGTATTTAAATATTGGTAATATTTTCATAAAACAAAAAAGCTATGAGAAAGCCATTGAGTATTACACAAAGTCAATGGAAATCAAGCAGAAGTATGATGATCAGAAAGGGATTGCCAATACTATTAACAATATTGGAACAGTCTATTATTATAAAAAAGACTATCCAACTGCTATCGAATATTTTAAGAAAAGCTTAAAGATACGAGAAGAGTTAGGTGAGATGAGAAGTGTTTCTAAATCATATAACAATATTGGAGTATTGTATAGAAATATGGGTGACTTTAAAAGTGCAATCCATTTTTATAAGAAATCTCTTGAGTTAAAAAAACAAATTGGTGATAAATCAGGAATGGTAACCTTATATGGTAATTTGGTTCAGTTATATCAATCATTAGCACTTTCTGCGAATTCAGCAGAAGAAAGAAATAGCTGCTTTTTGAAAGCAAAGGATTATGGCTCTTTGGCTATGGAAATTGCTAATGAACTTCAAGCGTTGCCCGGTAAACTGTATGCTGTTGAAAGTTTGAAAGAATTATATAAATCTTGGAAGAAGCCTACAAAAGCCTTGCGCTATGCCGAAGAAATTGTGGTTTTAAAGGATAGCATGTTTAGCGACGAAAAAACACGCGCCATTGCGGAAATGGAAACAAAATATCAGAGCGAGAAAAAAGAACAGGAGATAGAAAAACAAAAACTATTATTGGCTAAAGAAAAAGCAATTTCAACAAAAAAGAATTTTCAGCGGAATGCATTTGTAGCCGGTTTCATTCTAATGCTTGTTGTGGCTCTGGTAGTGATTCGAAGCAATCGGCAACGAAAAAGGGCCAATATGTTGATTCGGGAGAAGAATGATATTCTGGAACAAGCAAATGCAGAGATTAGTGCCCAGCGAGATGAGATTGAGAGTCAACGCGACGAGATTGAAGCACAGCGCGATTATGTAACCCGGCAGAAAGAGGAGATCGAGCTTAAAAACAAGGAGATCACGTTTAAAAACCGTGAAATTACCGATAGTATTACCTATGCAAGGCGCATTCAGGAAGCATTGTTGCCTTCAGAAAAGTTGTTGGAAACGTTGTTTCCTGAACATTTTGTATTGTTTCGCCCACGCGATATTGTGAGTGGAGATTTTTACTGGACTGCAGAAGTTGGTGGAAAAGCAATTCTTGCTACCGGAGATTGCACCGGTCATGGAGTACCGGGAGCGTTCATGAGCCTGTTGGGCATTTCCTATTTGAATGAAATTGTTATTAAAAATCAGCTAACCAATCCGGGAGAAATTCTAAATCGGTTACGTGGTTTTATCATCAATGCTTTACATCAAAAAAATAAGGATATTCGGAAAATTGAAACGAAAGACGGAATTGATATAGCCATTTATGTTGTTCATTCGGATGAGAAGAAGATAGAATTTGCCGGCGCCCGAAATTCACTTTATGTTGTACGAGAGCAAACCAGGGAAGAGCAGGAGGGAACTGTGCCTGGTAAACCTGAAAATGCCGTTTTCAATGGAACCCATATTTTACAGGAGTACAAAGCGAACCGCATGCCGGTTGGTATTCATGTGAAGAATAAACCATTCGATACGCAAGTTATTCTAATAGATCAACCAGCCCTTTTATACACTTTTAGTGATGGTTTTATGGATCAGTTTGGTGGCTCAGCCCATAAAAAGTTCATGTCGAAAGCATTTAAAGAGTTAATTCTTAGTCTGCACAATAAAAATATGCCTGAACAAAAGGAATCATTGAACCAAAAGTTTGACGATTGGATGAATGCGTCAGGAGAAAAGCAAGGCGATGATGTGGTTGTGGTAGGAGTGAAGGTCGGTTAAGCGGTTAAAAAGTGTATCATAGGTTGCTGCCTCCTCAAAGTATCCATTCACCTCCATTTTGTCGCCATTGACCGATTTGTTCTTTTGGTAGCTCGTGGGGCGATATATATTTGTATCGTAATTAATCATTAAAATTTTAAAACCATGACACACACAGAAGAAAACAACCACACACACGAGCACCATCCACACAAAAATTTAAACACAGGAAGTGCAAAACGATTAATGACCGGCGTGCTTTTACTCGGAGCCGGCGGATTATTGCTGCTTAGCAATTTTGACCTGCTTTCGTGGAGGCTTGAAGATGTTATTTTTTCATGGCAAATGTTGCTAATAGCCATTGGATTTATTTCACTTGCCGGACGTAATTACACGGGTGCGATTATACTTTTTGCCATTGGCGGGTTCTTCTTGTTGCCCGATATTTTTACAAGTCTGAGAATAGATTTTGTTTCTGTGTTCTGGCCATTGGTTATTATTATTGTCGGCTTAACCCTTATTTTTAGCCGGAAACACTTTGTAAAACCACGTAATGAAACATCGCATTCCGAAGATTATGTCGATGAAATGAATATTTTTGGCGGCAGTGAGCGCATTTTAAACTCGGAATTTTTCGAGGGTGGAAAAATTACAAGTATTTTCGGTGGATCAACTGTTAACCTCAAAAATGTGAAACTTAAAAATGGTTTTGCCGAAATTGAAATGACATCAATTTTTGGTGGTTCAAAACTCTATATTCCCGAAAACTGGAACGTGCGCATTGAAGCAACCAGTATTTTTGGCGGCATTAATGATAAGCGCCAGATTGGTGTAACTGAAACTGTAAATACCAATACATTGGTTATAAAAGGAGTCGCTATTTTTGGAGGCGGCGAAATAATGAGCTAATGCAAATCTTAAACCTGCAACGATATAAAACCTCTCTCACCGTTATTAGCCTTGTATGGACTGCAATTACTGCAGTCCATATTCTGTTTATTTATACATTTGC
>CAYPSX010000097.1:0-13925 GCA_964413185.1 uncultured Bacteroidales bacterium | reverse complement strand
CGGGTGTGTCTCTTATTTTTAGTCATGGCTCGGTTCATAAAACTTTTCTGTGCTTTTTAAACTCATCGTATTTACGGATATAATCAGACTCCTCATAAGGATGACTGGCCAAAACAAGACAAACCGCCCCCGAAGAAAAACTTTTTTCTGCTGCCCAAATACCGGGCGGTATATGCAAACCATAGTACGGGCGGTTTAACATTACAGTTCTTTTTGTAATCCCGTCATCCAGTTCTACCTCAAAACTTCCACTGGCAGCAACTAAAAACTGATGGCACTCATGGTGAGCATGCGCCCCCCGATCCTCGCCCCCGGGAATATCGTAAATATAAAAAACCCGTTTTACATCAAAGGGGATTTCCTGTGAATTATTTACGGGAGTTATATTGCCTGCACGGTTATGAATTTTTGGCAATTCAATTACGCTGCAATCGTATACACTTAACTTTTTTTTCATACTTTGAGTCTTTTGAATTCATCATAGTCACGAATATAATCTGCCTCTGAGTACTTTGTTGAACTCAGCAATAATGCAAGTGCATTTGTCGAAAAATCCTCCACATGCCTCCAGATTCCCCGTGGAATATATAACCCGTAGTATGAGCGGTTTAAGTTAAATGATTTTTTTTCGGTTCCATCATCGACCACAACCGTAAAACTGCCGGAGAGTGCAACAAGCAGTTCATCCTGCTGCTTAAATGCATGTCCGCCCCGATACTCCCCGCCGGGCACATCATATATCCAGTAAACGCGTTTTACAGAGAACGGAATTTGTTTGTGCTCCTCAATAAATGAAAGGTTACCCCGTTCATCTTCAATCTTTGGTAATTTGATTATTTGTGGCTGATGTGTTTGCATAACGCAATATTTTATCTGCAAAGTAAATAAAAAATAACGTTATATTGAGCTATCGAAAGGCAACAATATAATAGATTGGCAGGTGGCGATTTTTACAATCGAAAAAAAATATTGGGTTCAAAAAAGCTCATTGCCAAAAATATTCGCATTTTTGCGTTTGTACTATAAAAAAACTTAACTATTGAAAATCGAACCTCAATGAAAAATCTTCTTCTATCAGCATTCGTTTTATTTATATTGATGGGTTGCACAAAAAAACCTGAAATTACACTTGTACAGTTTGACCCGATGGCTAATTTCAACACAACCAAAAACAATCTGGTTGAAATGAAAACCGATTTAACAAATGCTCGTGAAGAAGGCTTCAGGTTTCCAACAATCAGGCAAACAGAAGCAGGGAAGTTTATTATAAAATTTCAGCTTAAAAATCATTCTAAACAGGACAAAAATCTGTTCTACAAAATTTACTACCAAAACGAATCCTACAAATTCGCGCTGGATAGCGACAATGCTTTCATGAATTTTTACGGAAGTTGGCAAGATGTAAAAACCAGATTTAAACCACTACCTGTTTTAAAAGCCAAAGGCCAATCATCATTGATTACCGATTCCATACAAATAGCAGGCAATCCGCGAGACGAAAAAAAATATTACGGCCCAAAAAACATTACAAAAGAGCGAATTGCGAAAAAAGTGCGTGAAATAAGGAACAACCCCAAATGGTTCGAAAAGATTAAAATACAGGCCGAAAAAAACAACACGCCCCTTGATAAAACACTGGAAGATAATGCCCTGTATGTACTCAACCTGGAAAAAGAAACCAACTATCGCAAAAGGCGCAACCCCCGGGCCGGCACCTACAGTTTTTTGCTGGTGGTTGTCGATTCTGCTCAACTAAACAGACTTCCCGACCATGTGAAAAATATTGGCGAAAAAACACCAATGGGAACATACACCAATCCTTACAAATACTTCCTTTTTTCGGATACAGATAAACGACTGGTTGCCCAAATAGCCAACAAACAACTCAAAACGCGCATGGTTTTTTCGCCCGATAATGGCATTGTTAGTCGAAAAACCCTTCCAAAAAACGAACAAACACGCAACTGTGGCGACACGGAAAAGATCAACAAAAATGCACATTTTGCAGAGTTTTGGAGCGATCTTGATTGGAAAAAAACACATAAAAACATTCCGGTAATTGATAATATTGATAGCGATTACACCCGTGAAGTTTTCCGGCAAAATGCAGAAAAGTACCCTTTGGACACATTTGTTCATACGTACACAAAAGGCCAAAAATACCGCATCGAAGATGGATCGCATGCGGCTGACTCATCCTGTGTAGCAGTAAAATACGACGCAACCGACAATTCGATTCTTGTAATAAACAAAGGAAACGATGGCACCAGACACCCACGGAAACAAAATGCAGGAGTCAGCACACGCTTTGGCTTTACTTATGGCCGTGTAATTGGAAAAATCAAATTTCCAAAACAACTGAACAAGCACAATGTATGGAACGGCGTCACCAATGCATTTTGGCTCATCAAAGAAAGCGGCGCTCCCTGGAACAACCGTAGCAAATGCGAAACAAAAGGTTATAAAGACCGGTTTTCACCGGAAGAAAAATTCGTGCCGTTTCATCCATACAGCGAAATTGATTTTGAAATTGTAAAGGCTTCGAAATACATTGACAGCAACCACCGCAAAGAGGCAGGAGGCGATGAAGATTACGACCCTGCACTAACAGAGAATATTTCAATTGCCTGCACAAACCACGATCTCGCCTGTCGCGACCCAAAAAACTACGATGACAAAGAAATTGAATATGCCGGCAAAACATTCCGCACGCACCGTTGGACCGATGATTATCATGCCCGTTTCCTAAAAACACAATACAGCCACAGCGAAATGTACGACCGCGATTTTTACTATTTTGAAATCGGCTGGTACCCCGACAGTATTGTGTGGAAAGTTGGGCCAGACATGGAGAATATGACTGTGGTAGGTTATAATGACTATACCATTTCAAAAATTCCGGATAATCAAATGATAGCTATTGTTACGCAGGAGTTTCACCATGGAGATTGGTGGCCCACTACCCCGTTTCATCAAAACAACATTCCTTATCCAAAAGATGATATTGTGGGACGGGTTTATGAAATTCGGGTTGAGTAAAATTGCTATTCTACTTTTTTAAACTTGTAGGTATAAGGAAATTTGTTCTTATCAGACCATTCTAATTCAAAACCGCACTGAGTTATTGAATCGATAAAGATCTTTGCACGAATGCCCTGATTTTTAACCAGGAAAACTTCTTCCGCCTTGTACGTATTTATATACTTGCGTACCTTTTGGGCTCCATATTGAGGTATTATCTGTTCTTTCCGCAAATGCGATATAACATGTTTATAATCCCTAAAAAATGCGGGATCATAGTAATAACTGAAAGCCTTAAATTCCCATGGGGCATTGATAAAAACCAAAGAATTTTTTGTGCGTTCCTTTTTGATTCGCTCAACTTTATGTTCCCAATTTTCTGGTATCGGTATTTTTTTGAACTCAATGGTTTTAATTGCAATTAATGCTATACAAGCAATAATTGTAAAGATCATTTTTGCCCTGATATTTACTATAAAATATGCCAACGCAAGGAACAATCCAATACTGGAAAATAGCAAATAACGAAAATGCATTATAGGATGGTACTGAGATATCCAGAAATCGATGTAGAGAGATATCCAAAAAATCCCCGAAAAAAATAAGAAGAGACGATAGTCAAAGGTTTTTTTGTAACCTTTTAAAAATTTCAAAGGAAACAAACCTGCGACAAATACAAGGTGTATCCAGACCAATGGTTCGGTAACCAATTTGTGTGATATCCGCCAGACTCTACCCCAGGTAGGAACTGACAACCATGACTTTCCTGCAGTGGGCACATGATGCATCACGGTATAAAAAAACCAGGGAGCAAAAAGCACAGCAGCAAAAAGCCCGCTCATAATAAAATACCAAAACCCCTTCCGGTTTGTCCTGACAAACATAAATGCAGCTAAAACTTCCACAACTGGCAATAAAAACGCTACATAATGCGACATTACAAGGCATAAATTCGTGAACCCCAATAAAAAAACGTGTCTTTTTTTAGGTTCATACAATATTTCAATAAAAAAGTAAATAGACAAAACAGCAAAAAGGCCAACCTGAGCAAAAGCGCGCATTTCACGCGCAAAAAAATACTGGTAGCCTGAAACTGAAAACAAAATGGCAGCCAGCAAAGGAAACAACAGGCCAAACCGCTTATAAAAAAGCTTAAAAATAAGTGCAGCAGTTAAGCTACTTAGAATTACAGAATAAAGTTTCCCGGCATAAACGGTTACCCCAAATATTTTAAACCAGAAATGTAAAATTACAGGATGTAAAAAAGGGTTAGAGTCATTTTTTAATACTTTAAATATTTCGCCTAATGTTTGTTGAGAATAAAACAGCGTAAACGGCTCATCGCCATATAAACTGGCATTCTGAAGCCCGTAAACTTTAAAAATGAAATTTGTCAAAAATATCAGTCCTGCCAATATCCAAATAGAAACAGGTTTTTCTAGATTGATGTGTTTCATAATCTGTGATTCAAAACTTCAAAAATACATTTTTTTGTTTTTTCCTTGTCCTTTTACTGAAAACAAATAAACACAAAACCAATTACTTCATAAAGTTGCCAAAAAACAATAATATATAAAGGAAATGTTTTGTTTATAATAATAAGAAAGCTGTAGCTACAAACACCAATTCAATGACATTCAGCCACTTAAATACTTTTCTTAAAAACCGAACTTTTATCATATTACACCGTAAAAACAAATAATAAGTCGTTAATAAAAACTTAATAAACAACAAAACTATGAGAAAAGATATTTACTTTAATCGGCTACTATCGGGTTTTTGCCTAAAAAGCAGGGCAAATAGTCAAATCCGCTCAAAAATATTTTGTTCTTATTATTTTGTTTGTAAATTTGTTCCATAGCAAAATGGTCGTTTAGCAGTTTAATAAATTGTTAACTATTATCGAAGTTTTTAACCTGGGGGCATAATGAAACCGAATACAAAATATTATCTGGATAAAGAAACACTTACCTATAAGCCTGTTAAGAGGAACTCGGCGCAGGTTGTGAAATCAAATATTAAATACCTGACATCACTATCCTTAATCGGTGCTCTGGCTTTCTTATTATTGGCAACAAACAACATCACACCACATCAGGTTCTTTTGTCTCAAAAAAATAAAAAACTATCTGGGGAAATCATCAACAAAAGCGAACAAATTAAAGAGCTTGAAAGCACCCTCGCCAATATCGAAGAAAACGATGATATTATCTACCGCTCATTTGCCGAATTAAAACCTCTATCAGATGATATTCGAAATGGTGGATTTGGTGGTACAGATCGTTACCGGGAATTCGCGGGTCTCGAGTATTCAGCAGAAATAAGTAATGTAATCAGGGGATTTGACAAACTCGAACAAAAAATTAAAATCCAGAAAAAATCATTTGATGATATAGAACCTTTAGTTTCATATTTTGACGAATTTTATGCCAGCAAACCGGCAATAAGGCCCATCTCCCAAAAAGACGAACTTTTTATTTCATCATATTATGGCCGTCGTTTTCACCCTATACACAAACGCTGGATGACACACCATGGAATTGATTACGCCGCACGTATTGGTTCTCCGGTGTATGTTACAGGAAAAGGAATTGTGAAAGCAGCTTATTATGCACGCGGTTATGGCCGTGTAGTTAAAGTTGACCATGGATTTGGATACCTCTCCGTTTATGCCCACCTGAACAAATACATCGTAAAAAAAGGAGATACACTTCAGAGAGGACAACTTGTTGGCTATGTCGGAAATACCGGAATATCAACCGGGCCACACTTACATTATGAAATACGCAAAAACAATCGAACGAAAAATCCGTTATACTTCTATATCGATGACCTGAAGGAAGAAGAATACCAAAAGGTCGTTAGCCGGTAAACCCTTCCTTCGCAATCATTTATGCATATGGAAGAAAAAATTATAGAGCGTTACGGAACCCTGAAAAAAACAGAACCACTCAGGCTAATTACCGATAGTGCGGTAGATACAAACACACTGGCTTTTGAATGCCCTGCCCCTTTCCCCGGCTACTACGGCTATAAACCAACAAGCCAAATTCCTCTTTATTTATATTTAGTTTTGGATGACTACATGCATTTGGAAGATTTGTTGTTAATGAAAGAACAAATTAAACAAAAAGTAGATTATGACTTTCATGCAACAATATCAATGCTCGAATTTTTCGATGAGCGTTTTCATGCAATTAGAATCAGAAATATTGAGAATTTTGCCAAAGTGCGTGAAATTCAGGAATTGTTTGCAGAATTGGGAGCCAAATTCCAAAAAAGAACCCGAAAATTCAAATTCATCGACCATGCTTTTATTCGCATCAAAAAATTCTTTTACATGAAGGAATTTGAGTCCGGGTACTTTTGCGACCTTGTAGATGAAAACCACAGTTATTTTAAACTAAGCCGAAAATTAACCTATGAGGAGTTTACAGAAGTAGCCAAAAAAGCAGCATACAATCTTGAGATAATTGACTATGATGCGGCTCTGGCATCGTATTTCGAAAACTATAAAGTACATCAATTAATACGAATTTATTGGGGCAACAATTGCTCGGAAACACTCAAACAAATACGCGACGAATTCGTCAAAAAGACAGAAAAACTTGATTAAAAAAAGGGCCGAAGCCCTTTTTTTGTATATCCTTTCTTTATTTCAAAAAATCTTCAAAATAATCCGTTACTTTTTGCATTAAATGAATTCGGTCTCTCCCTCTTACATTATGTTCAGCTCTTGGATACACAAAATAATCGACAGGCACATTTGCTTTTACGCATTCGCGCACAAAAACAAGGCTATGCTGCTGCACAACTGTTGGGTCAATAAAACCATGCACAATAAGCAGCTTTCTTTTTAATTCTTTTGCCATGGGAATCAGGCTTGTTTTTTGGTAACCTTCCGGATTTTCCTGAGGCGAATCCATATAACGCTCTCCATACATCACTTCATAATATTTCCAGTCAATAACCGGCCCGCCGGCAACGCCAACTTTAAAAAGATCCGGGTAATTTGTAATTAACGAAGTAGTCATAAAACCGCCATAACTCCAGCCATGAATACCTATCCGTTCGGCATCAACATAATCAAAACTTTTTAGCAGCTCAACACCTTTAAGTTGGTCGGCCATTTCGGCTTGCCCGCACTGGCGATGAATTACATTTTCAAATTCGAGTCCGCGATTAGCAGATCCTCGATTATCCACAGTTAACATAACATAGCCCTGCTGTGCCATATAGTGCTGCCACATTCGTGCACCGCCCAGCCAGCTATTGCTTACTAATTGCGCATGCGGGCCGCCATAAACATAAATAATGGCCGGGTATTTTTTATCAGGATCAAAGTTGGCCGGTTTTATCATTCTGTAGTAAAGATCGGTTTTTCCATCGGCCGATTTTATTTTACCAATGGTCGTTTCCCCTAGTTTGTAGTCTTTAAGCGGGTTGTCAGCTTCCAACATCACATGCTTTTTTCCCTTCTCAGTATCAATAAGCTGAACTACCCTGGGAACATTTTGTGCAGAATACCGGTCAAAAATATACTTTCCGTTACCGGAAAGCGTGGCACTGTGTGTGCCTGCTGAATTTGTAAGCCGTGTTTTCTTTTTTGGTTTGTCTATTTTTACTTTGTACACGTGGCGTTCAATCGGGCTCTCTTCAGTAGAAATGTAGTAAAGGTATTCGGCATTTGGGCCAAACCCAAGCACATCTGTTACCTCCCAGGCCCCTGAAGTAATTTTGTTGATAAGCTCACCCGATGTATTGAAATGATAAAGATGATTATAACCATCTTTACGCATTTGGTAAAGGAAGCTGTTTGGGTCGTTGGGTAAAAAAATGAGTTTGTGGTAAGGTTCAACGTATTTTTCATGCTTTTCTTCAAACAAAGTATTTAATAATTCACCTGTTTCAACACTATATTTATTTAATTTCATGTGATTCTGCCCCCTGTTGAGAACCTGAATGTAAATATATTCTTCGTTGGGTCCCCATGAAATATTGGTGAGGTATTTCTCACTGTAAGGATCGTCATCTTCTATGTAAACAGTTTTCCCTGTTTGTGTATCAAAAACTCCCAGGCTAACATGCTCGCTTTTCATACCAGCCATTGGATAAGGAATCATTTCAGCTTCGGCTTCCCGTTTTGTTATATCAACAATCGGGTATCTTTTTACATCGCTCATATTGTTGATATAATAGGCCAGGTATTTCCCTTTTGGCGACCAAAATGTACCTTTGGAGATACCAAACTCACGTCGGCTGACTGCCTGCCCGTATACAATATTTTCATCATCAGATTTTGCGACTGTAATTCTGTTTTTAGGTGTTGCAATATACAGATCATTATCGTTGGTAACGGCAATTTTTTCATTAGAAAGATCGCTCACATAATCGAAGCGCATATCGCCCTCAATAAAACGATAAAAACTTTCAATTTCTTTGTTGTTTATATTGAAAACAAATGCCCGCCCGGGTCTGCGAACGAACAGTTTTTTTTCTGTAAGCCATTTTGGATAAGGAAGGCCTTTGAGTGTGTCATATCCATCTGCCGCAAGTGCCTGGTTTATGGCAGATAACTTTAAAACCACTTCGGATGATTTGCCTTCAGCATCAAACTGAATTAAATTATTTTTTTCCTTATAAGTAAGATTTGATGTTCCGGGTTGCCAAAAACCATGAATATTTTCCGGGTAAAGATGTCTCCATTGGCCTATAATTGCATCTTCCATTGAGAGCATTTTATCTTGTGCCCGGGCATGTTGAATTGCTAATGCCAGAACTAAAAAAAATAAGAGTTTGAATCGGTTCATAAGATTTTTTTAGGTAAAAATAATATTTTCGTTTCAAAAAATAGCGTTAATTAATGATTATAAGGGTAAAATACCTTGTAGAATTACTTTTTTTTTGCTTAATTGCATTCAGTATGAGAGAATAAAACCAAATATAATGTTCAATAACTACAATATATTAAAAATAGCGCTTGCACTGCTGATGCTTATTGCGTTAAATGGTTGTAAATCAAACAAAAAAAATGAAGACAACGTAAAAAAAGATTTAGTAAACCAGGTAAAAGACACCAGTACCAGCAGGATAGTTAAATTAAACAATACGCTATTTAGTGTCCCCTCGCCCTATCAGGCAGCTATTTTTATCAGCAATCAGAAAATACCTTATAACAGGGAGATATTAAACGATGCAGGACAAACATCGAAATATAACTCTACGTTTTTCCGTGCAGCGAATCTGGGTGTTTATGGTGCAGACATGGCCTATGTTACACTATACGAACAATCGCCCGATGCCATGAAATATTTCAGTGTGATAAAAGGGCTGGCAGAGGATTTAGAGTTATTGGGCGCATTCAATAAATCTACAATACAGCGAATAGAAAACAACATTGGCAATCAAGACTCGCTGCTGAGGATTTTAGGCAACACTTACCGCGATGCCGATGTATTTTTTAAAGATAATCAGCAGGAACATCTTGCCTGCCTTGTAATTGCAGGTGGCTGGGTGGAAAGCGTGTATTTACTCGCGAATTTGAGTAAAAATGACAGTAAAGAATTGATAACCCGGATAGGAGAAAACAAAAAGCCTTTAAACAACCTTGTTGAGTTATTAGCACCATACAGCGATCGAAACCAGCAATACAAAAAGCTGGTTGAATCGTTGATAGATTTGGCCACCATTTATGAAAAAGTAGAGGTTAATTATAAATTCAGGAAAACAGAAACTGATCCGGAAACAAACCTCACCAGAGTTTATAGCGAATCAATAGTTAACATGAATCCGGCAACATTAAAAGAAATAAAAGTTTCATTAAGCAATATTCGAAATTTTATTATAAAAAGATAAAAAGGGACTGGTAAAGCAAGCCACAGGAAAAGCTTAATAATTTTTATAAAAAATGGGACAAAAACCGATTGCGGCATTATGAAATAAAATTGATCTAAATTATGAACCGAGCCATGACAAAAAATTTGACACATTAATGCTGGGCATGTCGAAGTTTGTGCTGAGCATGTCGAAGTACGCTCGCATGATTACAACGAACGTACAAACAGCATGTGGCCGAAATTGGACTTATCATGGCGAGCTCCCCCGCCTTTTGCGGGACAGGTTATGACCATTGAAAATTAAAAATAAACTTATGAAATATTTCTTCACCATAATATTATCAGTATTAGTATTTTCAATAAACGCCCAACCTACAGCTATCAAAGAAAGGTGCGGTAACTATTTCAGTGACAAATATGTTTCTGACGGCCAACAGTACAGGGCATTGTTAACCGGAGAAGAAGTTGCTGAATTCCAGGCAACATTTTACGAAAAAAACAGGTACAGGGTTGTTGTGTGCGGGGCTCGTGACGACAAAACCATCGTGTTTAATGTGTACGACAAGAACAGAAACCTGCTTTTCTCCAATAAAGACTATGATAATACACCGTTTTGGGACTTATATTTTTCATCAACTACCGACTGTTTTATTGAAGCACGCTTAGATACGAATATCCAATCGTCCGGAATTGTATTCCTGCTGATTGGTTTTGAGCACTAATAAATCTGTAAATGAGTGAACGCATTTTAAAAGCCTTAATGCAGTTGTTTGCCATTATAGCCAAACCTTTGGCAGATGGCACCGACAGGCGCTTAGTAGTAAGCTCATTCCTTAACCAGATGCTCAACCAGGAACTTGCCGATGAATATTTGCAGGTTTATGATTACTATTACTCCATCTACCAAAAAAAATTAAGCGTAAAGCACAAACTTAAAAAAAGCATAGCCCTCAGTTCTGTAAAAGTACTGAAAATATGCACCGAAATAAATAACGAACTCACCCATCAGCAAAAAAGAGTTGTACTGTTCAGGTTACTGGAATTTATAAAAACCGACAATGAAATATCGGAACAGGAATTAGAGTTTGTAGAAACAGTAGCCGATACATTTTATATACCCGACAAAGAATTTATCAAAATCAAGGCTTTTGTGCTTTATGATTTTGACCGGTTGCCCAACAGCTCGCAACTACTTGTAATTGATGACCAACCCGATGATCCGGAGATGTTGGTCAACCATATTCAAACACCCGGAATGCGTGGCCAGCTCAGGGTATTTTCCATTGACGAGGCCAATATGTATGTAATGCGCTATGTTGGCGACGATGAACTCTACCTCAATGGCCAACTCGTGCAACAAGATAAAGTGTACGTATTAACTTTTGGTTCATCGATGCGTAATTCGCGCATCAAGCCGATCTATTACAGCGATATAATCAGTGCTTTTAGTGATTTTACACGAGATGAACTCATCAAATACGATGTCCGTAAAGTTAAATACCAGTTTCCCAATGGGCATATAGGACTTCACGATCTGTCTTTTACGGAAGAATCGGGAAATTTAATTGGTATAATGGGTGCTTCAGGAGCAGGGAAAAGTACGTTGCTCAATGTGCTCAACGGGATTAATACACCCGATGAAGGTGAAGTACTGATAAATGGATATGACATACATAGGGAGGAAGAAAAAATACAAGGGTTAATTGGTTATGTTTCACAGGACGATTTGCTGATTGAAGAATTGACGGTTTTCCAGAATATTTATTACAATGCGTTGCTATGCTTCGATAAAGTACCTAAAACCATTGTGCTCAAAAAAATTGTAACCGTACTGCAAAACCTTGGATTGTATGAAATAAAAGACATGACCGTTGGCAGCCCGCTCAACAAAAAAATTAGCGGCGGACAGCGTAAACGCCTGAACATTGCACTGGAATTAATACGCGAACCCTCGGTGCTTTTCCTTGATGAGCCCACAAGCGGACTTTCTTCGCGCGATTCAGAGAATATTATGGACTTGCTGAAAGAACTTACCTTAAAAGGCAAGTTGATTTTTGTGGTTATTCATCAGCCCAGTAGCGATATTTTTAAAATGTTCGACAAATTATTGCTACTGGACAATGGCGGGTACATGATTTATTACGGCAACCCGGTTGACTCCATCATGTATTTCAAATCGAGGATTCACCAGGCAGACTGGAACGAAAGTGAATGCCACTGCTGCGGTAATGTGAACAGCGAACAAATTTTCAATATTGTAGAAGCCAATGTACTGGACGAATATGGCAACATAACCAAAACAAGAAAAATTCCGCCCACAGAATGGGCTAAAAAATACCTGCGTTCAGACAAAAACGAATATGCATATCAAACCAAAGAAAAAGGCTCTTTGCCTAAAATTGAGTTTAAAGCACCCGGTTTACTCAAGCAATTCAAAGTTTTTGTAATGCGCGATGTGCTTTCCAAGTTTTCGAACAGGCAATATATGTTCATTAATATTTTGGAAGCACCGCTGTTGGCATTTATCCTGTCGTTTATTGTAAGGTTTTATAATGTAGATGCCACCAATAAAATGGGCTACACTTTGTATGAAAACAATAATCTACCGGTTTATATTTTTATGTCGGTTATTGTTGCCATTTTCATTGGTCTAACGGTAAGTGCAGAAGAGATCATAAAAGACCGGAAAATATTGCGCCGCGAACGCTTCCTGAATCTGAGCTGGTTCAGTTATTTAATGTCGAAAGTCGCAATACTGCTATTTATAAGCGCATTTCAGTCGTTTTTGTTTGTTATTGTTGGAAACAGTATAATGGAAATCCCGGATATGTATTTCCACTACTGGCTCATGATGTTTTCTGCCTGGAGTGTTGCCAACCTTATGGGACTCATAATATCTGATCTGTTCAAAACAGTTGTTACCATATATATACTTATCCCCTTTCTTGTTATTCCCCAGTTAATTTTGAGCGGAATTATTGTGCAATATGACCAGTTAAACCCCAAAATATCTTCTCCAACCTCCATTCCGTGGTATGGAGAAATAATTACGGCAAGATGGGCTTATGAAGGGCTTGCGGTACATCAGTTTAAAAACAATGAATTTGAAAAAAGCTTTTACCCGTACGATAAAGTTATGAGTGAGGCTACATATCGAAAAGATTACTGGATAAAAGAAATTGAAAACAAGCTGAATTCAATTAAACGAACGTCAGAAAATGGAGGGTTGCAATTAAATGAAAAAGCTCAGGACAATTTAAGATTAGTGAGGAACGAGTTGGAAAGGGAATTGACTGAAAATGAACATTTTAATTTCGCTCAGATCGACCAAATTAACGCTGATGAATTTGACATTCAATTGTACCAAAACCTAAAAGCCCTGTTAAAAGAGATGCGAACCTATTATATCAACTTATATAATAGTGCATCGCGGCAAAAAGATGAACTTCTTGAGCAGAGGAGAGCCAATATGTCTGGCGAAAATGCTTTTGTGAAGCTTAAGCTCAACAATTCCAATGAACAATTAAGCGAATTTGTGCGCAACAGCAATTCATTTGACAGGATTATTGAGTTTAATGGCAGGCTCTATCAAAAAATGGATCCTATATATAAAGATCCGGAATCTAATTTTATTCGTGCACATTTTTACTCGCCGTATAAAAAGCTGTTGGGCAATTATTACCCAACCTATTGGGTCAACCTCGTTGTGTTGTGGCTAATGAACATTCTTTTCTTTATTGCCCTTTATCAACGTTGGTTGGTTAATTTATTTGAGTGGGCACAAAAGAAAACAGAGCGGGTCAGGCAAAAAAGTCAGAAAATAAAGAATGCCCCATAAGGAACATTTTGAAAATGTCCAATGTGGGGCAATCGTAATTTTTTTTACAATTACTCTTCTATTTCCATCATTTTAAATGGAATCTTGATGATGGATTGATAATCTTCCCCGGCTTCGAGCATATCTTCATCGTCTTCTTCATAATGCCAGTTGATAACAACTTCATTTCCGCCTTTATAAATACCTTCAAGCTTCTTGAAAACATCAAGAATGCATTTCGAGGAACTTGT
>CAYPSX010000096.1:0-13994 GCA_964413185.1 uncultured Bacteroidales bacterium | reverse complement strand
GTGCCTAAACCGCCGCCTTCAGCGCCATGTAATTCAACGTTCTCTTCATCAACAAAGCCCTGAAACAATCCAATGGCGTTGGAGCCGCCACCAACGCAAGCTATTGCTGCATCGGGCATGCGATTTTCTGCTTCCAGAATTTGCGCGTGCGCTTCGCGGCCAATAACACGCTGGAAACGCGCGACCATGCGCGGATAAGGGTGCGGCCCCACCTGAGAACCTAAAAGATAATAAGCATCCGGATTTTCAATGTAGTAGCCCAACGCTGCATCTACGGCATCTTTGAGCGTTCCGCGTCCGTTTTCGGTTGTATGCACCTCTGCTCCCAGCATTTCCATGCGTTTCACATTAAGCGCCTGTCGGTGCGCATCCTCTGCACCCATGAATACTTTGCATGGAATGCCCAGCATGGCAGCAGCTGTTGCTGTTGCTACGCCATGTTGCCCGGCACCGGTTTCAGCAATAATTTCCCTGGCATTCATGTGTTTGGCAACCAGAATTTGCCCAATGGTATTGTTTATTTTGTGCGATCCGGTATGGTTCAGGTCTTCGCGCTTTAAATAGAGTTTCATGCCGTATTTTTCCGATAAGCGCCTTGCCAGGTAAAGCGGACTGGGCCTGCCCACAAAGTGGTTCAGGTAATACATCAACTCTTTGTCAAAAGAAGCATCAGAATCCAGAGCGTCCATGGTTAAAGCGAGATTCTCGAGCTTTTCTGTCAGTACCGGAGGAACATACGCTCCGCCAAATTCATTGTAAAACGGGTTGATTATGAATTGGTCTGTTTGTATTTCTGCTAATTGTGTCATAATGATTATTTTTTCTTTGTTTGTGTTTAAAATTTTGTTAATGTGTTATTTATACATCCACTATAAAAAATTATAACAATTGTATTTTTTTATCATATTGATGCAGGTATTACACCTGTCATTTTTATGTACCCATCAATTAAATCGGATGTTTTTTCCGGACGGAAGAATTATATCAGGCCGTACGGCCATCGGAACCACCAGCATGGCTTCCAGTTAGTGAATTTGTAGTTATGTGAACGAGTATTCATCATTGTATGGTTTTAAACAAAAAAAAGGCTTGCAGAATCCTGCAAGCCCGTTATTTTATATAACACTTTCAGCAATTCATTCCTATTGGGAAAAATTGTGCCAGTGCCACCAATATGTAAAAGTTTGGTTCATTTGTTTCTAATTTGAGTGTAAATCTCTGCTTTATATCTTAAAAAAGCAAATTTTTTTCATAATTTTTACTGCGTAAAAATATCTTTTCGCAAATTTCCAAAACCATCAAAAGCCACAGGCGAAGTGAACCTGAGTGCCAATAACACGGTTAAAAAGTTGTTGCAAAAAATGGCCGTCATGATGGCAATCTGATATTTAATCGCCGTTACAGGCAAAGAGCCACCCAGAATTTGACCCGTCATCATGCCGGGAAGCGATACCAGCCCAACGGTTGCCATGGTTGCTAAAATTGGATTGATGGCAGCTTTTACAGATTCGCGGTAAAATGGTCGTAAAGCCTGGTTTTTCGATGCGCCAAAAGCGACCATAGATTCGTAGGTTTCGCGGTTAGATTTCAGCGACGAGAAAAAACGATCGGCCCCAACCACATTCGCTTTTAACGTATTACCAAGCAACATACCGCCAATGGGAATCAGGTATCGGGCATCAAACAAATCCTGCAAATCAATTATCAACCAATCGAAATAGAAAACCAGCACCAGCATAGGCAGTACAGAAGCGACAAAAAACCGGTTGAAAAATATTCGCCAGCGTAATTCACACGATTTCATGGCAGAAAAAGATGCCACAACCGTCATAAGCAACAAATAGCCCACGTTTATCCAGGCATTATTAAGATCGAAAATGTAGTGAAGGTACAATCCGACAAATGCCAGTTGCACTCCCATGCGGGCAGTAGAAATGAGAATTTGTTTTGTTTTTCTCAATTTCAACCATCGCGCAATAATCAATGGCGGCACAACCAATAAAATGGCAAATACCATAGCCCACAAGCCGATATCAGCGGTTGGATTATTCATGCAGATTGATCTTTTTAAGGTTGATTCTATCCCAGACATCATCGTGGGCAGTGATTAAAACTGTCGCATCAATTTTTTCCACTTCGCTTAAAACCAACTTACTGTTGGCCAAATCCAGGCCACTGGTAATTTCATCGAGCAGCCATACATTGCGCTTCAAAAGGGTTAGCATAGCAAAACAAACGCGCTGACGTTCGCCACCGGAGAGTTCGGTAGTTTGTTTCTGCAATGTTGAAGCGGGCATTCGGAAACGTTCAAGAGCATTAACAACAGCTTTGCTACTTATTTCCAGGTGTTCATTGCCTTTAAACGAAGCTATTTCAAGCAGTACATCATCAACTTTTCCGTGGGGCAAAGGTGCAGATTGAGCAATATAGCCCATTTTGAGCCTGAATTCTTCAATATTTTCAGCATTTATTTGGGTACGATCCAACAAAACTTCACCTTTGTCGGGTTGCAAAAAACCAAAAATCAACTTCATTAAAGTTGATTTGCCTTCTCCTGAAGCTGCACTGATCCATGCTTTTTCACCGGATTGAATTTCCAGGGACAGATCCCGAAAAAGCAACTGATCTGTAAATGCCACCCTGATATTTTGCAATTGAATATCCATAAGCAACCCAAAGATAAATATTCCGGACTACTTTCTTTCATCATCATTTAATAAAACCAACTAATTCTACTTTGACAGATTTAAAATAATTCTCAAAATCAACCCGATTTGCCCTAAACCCTGAAGGGAACGGGTTGATTTTTCGATTTTCTCCCTTGGGCCGGGGCAAAAAAAGGCGAAAAATCAATTCCTGGTTTAATCTGTCAAAGTAGAACTAAATGTGACTATATGATTAATCAGTTGTTTTTACGAACTTCCCTCTTTTATCAATGTCATTATTATCAAAAATGCGGTAAAAATAAGTTCCGTTTCCAAGGTTATTTACATTGATGGCATTATTTGTTTCAGGCAATACAGCGGTGTGAACCATAGCTCCTTTTGAATCGAATATTTGAAGATGAACAGTCTCAAAATTGTGCCTGTCTATAATAATTTTTAAAACATCAGTAACCGGATTGGGAAATACATTTATAGATGCATTCTGAATGTTTTGCATTCCCACTTCAAAATCTAATGGTGTACCCCACTCCTGTCCGTTTTTTTTGTAATAAACTAATTTATGTTGTTCGGCGTTTATTGCACCAGCATCTTCGTAATACCACTGCCCCAGCCCCAAAACTGCATATTGCAAAGCAAAATTCCACTGGTTTTTATAAACAACCTGTTGCCAATTTCCATCTCCATCTTTGGCAAATTCTCCCAGCGCATTGATTATCGCAACCTTTCCATATTTAACGCCAAGACCGTAGATTGTTGCGAAAGTTTCATCTTCGATTTCAAGACGGTAAGGAGGCATTATTCCTAGCACGGTTTTGCTGTATGTATAATTGAGCGTATCAATATCCTGATCAGTTACAACATAATCTTCCCAAACTTTGTATTTTCTGCGTACCTGAAGTTTTGTGGTGGTATCAGTGTCTGTTCTGCTCAAAACCTTCACAATACTTTTTGTAGATCTGCCAATGTATGATGACCCGTTTTCAATCATATAAAAATCATCAACATGCAATTCGTCGCCTTCGTATAAGTCATATATTTCTGCTTCGGAAATAGAATCTACAACAGCCGGATCAAACGGGGCCGGATTGTTTTCATACAGTTCAAAACGCTGAGGAATAGCATAAGATGGCGCCAAACCAGGGAAAAGCACGATATTGAAACATTCAACCAATCCCCGTTCACTGCTTATTACAAATGTTTCATTGTGAACCGTTTGAAAAAAATCTGTATTATTTTCAGGATAAATAAAATTGATGGTTTTAATGGTATCAAAAATATTATTTTCCAGCTCCTGTACCTGAACATCAGTAATTTTGGCCATGGCAGAATCTGATTCATTGTGCCAGGCCACCCATGTTTCATTCAATTGTTTATGGGTATGGATAAAAATACTGTCGTTGAAGCGGTTAAACAGCACATAGTAATTATTGGTAGTGTCCCAAATGGCATGTTGACCCAGAAATCCCGGGCCGTTAAGGTCGAAATAATCATCTGTTTTATGATTGACCATAGTTTGGAACCCATAAAACTTTTTGCTTTCCTCAGCATTTACTGTCAGCGTGTTGTAAGGAAAAACAAAAATGGAGGTTTTAAAAACAGTGTAATCATCGTCAAAAAACTGGTAATCTTGAGCGAATGATACACTAAAAACCAGCAACAAACATGTTAGCAAATAAAATTTTCTCATAGCAGCTTCATTTTAGTGGTTTAAAATACGCAACAATATACAGAAAGCAATTCAGAAAAAAAAAATCAATTCAACCAGATGATATTAAGCATATTAAACAATTCAACAGAAAAATTGTAAAATTTTTATATAAGACCCAAATTGAGCGATTCCGCTCAATCGATTAAGTAAATGTAAGCATTTCACCTCACTTGTTCGGTGAAACGCAACATTTACTAAATCGGGATTATACCTAAGTAAAGCGCTTGTTCGCTTTGCTCCAACCGCTCAACTTAGGTAATACTAAAATTAAAATACCATGAAAAACGTTTCAGCAATATAAAGAATGAAATTGACAAAATGAAGGAAAAACAGGAAGCGAAATTCCAGAAAAATAGCGGTGAGAAATTATTCACCGCTATTTTTTTGTGATAAAATATAAGACATTTTATTTTCTGTCAAAAATACCAAGCGGATCTACCATGGTTTTACTGAGTGAGACTTCCCAATCCGATGCAGATGCGTTATTAATTGTAACTACCGGCATTGTGGCACTGTTGATAATATGCTGAGCAAAAGCTCCGAGATAATTATCAAATGATGCTGTTTCCTTGTGGGTCATCAACAAAATGGTATCAATATTATTTTTTTCACAATACTTGATTATTTCTCTGTAAGCCATTTCTTCTTCTTTAACGAGGAGCTCTACCTTGTAGTCAATACCATTCTCTTCATAAGTTTTTTTATACTTTTCAATTTTTTGTTGCATTCGTGAAGATTGCAATTTCCGTTTATTAAAAAGGACAGAAACAAGGTGAATTTTAGCATTATGGTTCAAAGCCAGAGCGACTGATTTATAAAGTTTTAATCGTGTTTCCTGGCTAAGGTCGATAGGTACAGCAATATTATTGAAAATTCGATCCTCTTTATTTGTAATACTTATAACGGGTTGTTCAGCTGTAGTAATAATTTGCGATAATGTAGATCCAAGCTTTTGCATGGAATCGGTTTGCGGATAATTATCAGCCAAAACAATATATCGGGCGTTTATTTTGGTTGCATAAGCACTAATCTCGCGGTGCCTTTTACCCTGAAGAACAACAATTTCTGTACTCTCTGGCATTTGCTCCTCCCGTCTGATAGCTGCTAATTTTTCTTTGGCAGTTTTTATAAGCCCACTCGCACTAAATCCGCCTTCCCACCAGGGTTGAGACTCAATAACATGTACCAAATGGATTTTGCCACCGATTTTCGCATTCAATTTTTTTGCATAATCGATTGATTTCAGGGAATACATCTTAAAATCAACCGGAACCACTAAATCTGATTTCTTATCTTTCATTGAGTTAATATTTTATTATACGATTATTCATTTATAGACTTATTAGGTAAACTCAAAGATATGGCTTTTTGTTTAATTTGATATAATCCTACCTTTGTCTTCTGTTCATAAACATATAATTATGATTGATATTGCGGAGAACATATTGACAGGAATCGGCGGCCTCATTTGCCTGGCTTCGCTCATTGCATTTGGCTACTCTCTTGCAGAGCGTGAGTTCCGGGCAGCCCTGTTCAGCTTATTGTTTGCTGTTACACTGCCTTTGCCTTACTTTGTTCCAGTTTTTCTTACCGGTGAAACTTCATCAATTTATACAATTATACTGGTGATATTTACCGTATTGCTGCTTGTGCTTTTTTTATACAATCCTTCAAGTAAAAGATTTGTTCCCGGAAAACCAAAAATCAGGCATGACGAACGCGAAACTATGTTTTCAAGGCACGAATTAAAGCCGGCATCTTTAAATTTCGATAATTATTACAAAGAGCATACGGAACACCAAAAACCGGACGACACATGGCGTCAAAAACCCGGATTAATGAGTCCAAATTCGGTTTTTTATCACCCTTTGGCCTTCAGGGCGGCTGAAGCCTCATTTGAAACCATTGGAAATATGGGACCCCACATTACCGGGGAAGTAAAAAAAGAAAAAGTTACTACAACTTCAAAAGAACTAACCATTTTCATCAAAAAATGGATGCTGAAACAGGGTTTAAAAGATGTGGGAATTACAGAAATGAGGCCATATCATTATTATCATACAAAAGGGCGCGGGGAAAAGTATGGGAAAAGCATTACGCCAAAATATAAATACGGAATAGCATTAACTGTAGAAATGGATGAACGCATGATGGCATCAGCACCTAAAGGATCGGCCATAATGGAGTCTGCGGATCAGTATTTGAATTCGGGCATTCCGGCCATACAACTGGCCACTTTTTTACGTGAATCGGGATACGAAGCACAGGCGCATATCGACGGCAACTATGAAGTAGTTTGCCCGCTTGTGGCGCGCGATGCAGGCCTTGGCGAAATTGGCCGCATGGGTTTACTAATGACGCCTAAACAAGGCCCTCGTGTCCGCATCGCAGTTGTAACTACCAATGCGCCTCTGGAAATTGACAAGGCTTCGAAAATTGCTCACAGCATAATTGAATTTTGCCACTATTGCAAAAAATGCGCGTATGTTTGTCCCAGCCAGTCTATACCAACCGGTGAGCGCAAAGTAGAAAACGGAGCGTTGCGATGGAAAATAGATTCGGAATCGTGTTTTACTTACTGGTGCAAAGCCGGAACCGACTGCGGACGCTGCATGACTGTTTGCCCGTATGCGCATCCGGATAATCCGCTGCATAATTTTGTAAGGTTTGGTATAAGATATTCAAAACTGTTCCGCCGCCTTGCAGTTTACCTGGACGATATTTTCTACGGAAAAAAACCCAAAGTAAAACCCCTTCCCCACTGGATGCAGTAAACGTTAATTCTGAACCATGAAAAAATAAAGAAGAATTAAAAGAAATAATTTGCAAATCTATCAACTCAATTACCCAATCAACTAACCTACAAACCTTCCAACCTAAACTGATCGGCATCGGTAAGCACAGGGAATTTTTTTCGGAAAGCCAATAACTCGTCTTTAGAGATTTCGACAGACTTTATTTCAGCTATACCCGGCGTAAATTGCAAAACAGCATCGCCACGCGGATCAACCAGCATGCTGTTGCCGCTGTACTTCAGGTCGCGGCCGTCAATGCCCACGCGATTCACTCCTATCACATAGCATTGGTTTTCGATGGCCCGTGCCAGTAGCAGTTTTTCCCAAACCTGATAACGGGGCGCCGGCCAATTGGCCACATAAATGGCCAAATCATAGGTATTGGCATTTCGGCTCCATACCGGAAACCGTAAGTCGTAGCAAATAAACGGAGCAATGCGCCAACCTTTGTAATTTATTGTAATTAATGATTTTCCGGCTTTATAAATCTCATGCTCACCGCCCATTTGAAAAAGATGGCGTTTATCGTAATATTCAACCTGCCCTTGCGGATCGACCCACACAAAACGGTTATAAAAATCATCACCTTCTCTTGCCATAATACTGCCACACAGCGCAAAACCTCCCTTGCGGCTTTCTTGCTTCATCCAATCCAGTGTTTTGCCCGGCCACTGTTCGGCGCATTTTTCGGGCGACATGGAAAAACCTGTTGTAAACATCTCAGGCAAAACAACAAGGTCTGTTTTTGCATGCAGTTCTTTTAGCTTTTCGGTAAACAATTGCATGTTTTTTTCAGGATTTTCCCAAATGAGATCTTCCTGAACAAGCGAAACGTGTAAATTACTCATAATAAAACTATTCTGGATATGCGAATTTTTCGGGGTGTTTAGCTTTAGGGTTTACTTTCTTATAAAAGTTGATGAGCTCCTGAAACTCTTCCTCATCGTTTTCTTTAGGATGAATAAGCTCGCCAAAATATGCTATTTTCTTTTCATAATCGACAGCAGCCGGCAAAATGGGGATATCTGCTTTTTGGGCAAGATAATAAAATCCTTTTTTCCAATTTTTTACTTTTCGGCGAGTTCCTTCGGGGGTTACAACAAGTACAAATTGATCTCTTGCATGAATTTCTTTCACTACCCTGTTTATCATTGATTTTGGGGCTTTGCGATTAACGGGAATTGCCCGGCACAATTTCAACAATAAATTAAGCGGAAAAAAGAAATAATCTTTTTTTATCAGAAAATAGGTTTTTACCCGCATTATCCTGGATATTAACATACCCATAAAAAAATCAACTGTGGAAGTGTGCGGAGCTACAGCAATAATATACTTTGCACAATTTGGCTCATTACCAACTATCTTCCAACCCAATTTATGAAAGATAAACTTTGAAAACCGATACATAGATACTCAAAAATTACATACACTATTTAAAAAATATCTTTTTACGAACTCTGTTGTCGTGCGTAATTAATTCTATTACATACAAACCTTTTAACGAAGATGGCGCTTGTACAGCCAACATTTTATTTACGTTAGAATAGTAGTTTCTCCATTCAACAAATCCATTTTGGTTGTAAATTATTATCCAAACATCATATAAAAGTTTGTTGCTTTTGATATAAAACACCTCATCTGCCGGATTAGGATAAAGCACATATTCTTCATCTGTTTCAATGTTTTTATCGGGAAACCCGGCATAACTGCGAACTTCTGTAGCCTCAGGATCGAGCCAATACTTGAGTTGCTCGGAAGAATCGGCATATTTATCAAATGCCAGGTGAAATTTCGTGTAGTAATCGTTGTAAGGATAATCGCACGCTGCCTCGCCGCCGGTTAGGTCTCCAACAACCTGGTAATTCTGATTAAACAGGGCACTTCCACTTGAGCCGCCTTCTGTAACGCCAATATCCCATTTTAAAATACGCCAGTGGCTATGGGCATCAAATTCAGTACTGAAAGATGCCGTTTCAGCGGTATTAAAATCTATGCTGATTTTTTTTACATCGCCCTGAGGGTGATGAAGACATACTGTATGTTCCGGGGCGGATTCACTCGCCGACCAGCCGGCAAAATACGGGCTGAAACTGTTTGGAATAGTTTCATTTAGTAACAGCAGACTGAAGTCTAACCTACCCCAATAATCATATTTAGTAGCTTTTAATTTGGCTCCATTCATCACAAAATCATTAGGGTCCGGATAAAATGAAGCAGGATCGTTGCAGGATTTGCTTTCATAATTAAAGTAAAAAACAGTATTAGCTGCCTGCCACGGACTATTAATACAATGATTGGCGGTTAACAGATAAGGTTTCTCATCATTTGAGGTAGTATTAAGTAATGTGCCGGAGCAAATATATGTATTGTCGATTATTAACTTAACCACAGCCCGTTTTGCATTTTGCCAGATGAGTCCTTCGGTGCAATTCACATCTACATTACAATCGCCGGATAAACCCGGGTATTTTTCATTGTATGTAAGACCGGCTTTTGTAATTTTCAATTGTTCTCCTGTAACGGGCTTATTAGCAATAAACTCAATCAACAGGCTTTCGGTATTAAAAACCGGGAAAGCTGTAATATCATAAGCATTTTGATCGGCGAAAAATGGGCCGTAAACCTTTTTATTACGGGTGTTTTTCACATAAACTGCCCGAATATTAGCTTGCATTAAACCGGTCACAGAGAAATTTATTGCCCTGGCATCCGTTGCCTTTATTTCAACTAAATATCGAGCATACTCGGTTTTAATATCGGGATCAGCAATATGCTTAACCGGATGATTCATAGTATATGGGACTGCAAATTGATGAGCCAGATCATCCTGTTCAATTACCCGTCGTTTTTGAGGCAAATCAATGACTATTTCATCAGTATAAAACTGTTTTTTTACGTCGGATTCATGTAAGATAGATGTTTGTGCAAAACTGATGCTCACTGAAAACAAAAACAGCAGGCAACTCAAAATCACCTTTTTAATTACGGAAAATGGCTGACTTTTTGTTTTAATTATAGCAAAAATAGCGTATTTGTATAAATAGACCATGGTCTGAATATTTTCGCCAAAGTTAAGAAAAAATGTTTTTACGTAGGCACTTTGGCATTTATGTGTTATTTTTAAAAAAAATTGAATTGAACTACGCATGCGAAAAACAATAATAATAATATACTTATTACTCATAGTCAGTCTATTATTTGCCAACAAACAACAACTGACCGTCGGAATAAAGCCAAACTTTCCACCGTACGAATTTACATCGAACAACAGGATTATTGGTTTTAATATCGACATATTAAATCAACTTTCTGATTTATTTAGTTACGACATAGCCTACATACAGGCAGATGAAGATGGTTTAAAACGCATGCTCGACAGCGGTAGAATAGACATTATTAGTTTTTGTTTCCAATCGCAGGAAAATAAATCATCATATAACTTATCTATTCCTTATAATATGGTGGCTTTTGGTATTTACACACCGTTTCAGTCATCAATTCAAAGAGCACAAGACATTATGCCATATAAAGTCAGCCTTCAAAACGAGCTGCTTTACAGGCTCATGAAAAAAAACAAAAATTTTGCAGGGCAATTAGTATTACGCAGAAATCAAGACCAATGCCTGAAAGATATTATTGCGGGTGACTCAGATGCAGCCATTATAGCCACATTAAGCGGTAAATACCTGATTGAAAAACACAACTATAAAATGGTAAAGGTTCCCCCAATAAATTTCAGGAACCTGCAATATTCGTTCGCCTTTGATAAAAGCAATGATAGTCTTCTTGTTCAATTCAACGAGGGGCTTAACATTTTGCGCGAAACCGGCACATACAACCGCATATACCAAAAATGGTTTGGCGAAGTACACCCTAAACAAATCGAAGAGGAGCAAAAAGCTGCCTATTGGCCGTATTATGTTCTGGCGGGCATAATAATTATATTGCTTCTGCTGCTTTTATACCAGCGCAAGCGCTATCTCAATATCAAAATACTAAAAAATACAGAAATTCAAATAAGACACCATGCCGAGCAGGCTCTCCACAAGCAGGAGAAATTGACAAATATGTTAATTGATAACCTTGAGCACATCATCGTTATCAGAACCAAAGATAAAAAACTAAAAGTTGTAAATCAGGCATTTGCCAAACTTTTAGGAGTTAAAAAAGAAGACCTTGTTAACCGCAAACTGAATGAAACTGTAATAACTAATGCCGGAATACTCAGCATGCTAAGCGAACATGAAGGTGAAAACCATTATACGTTTAAGACAAGGGTTACAGATGAAAAAACAGGCAAAACACAAACCTTCAATGTGAGCCATATCAAGCTGGCAAATAAAGATGAAGATGAAGTCTTTTGTATTATTGCAGTCGATATAACACAGCGCGAGAGTTACGAACAGTTGCTTAAACACGAAAAAGCACTTTTGACCAGCCTTGTAAATTCTATTCCCGATCCCATTTTTTATAAAAACCGCGATATGGAGTACATAGGTGGTAACGGTGCATTTAAAGCTTTGAATGGCTTCGCGGACAATAGTGAATTTATTGGCAAAACAGATTTTGATTTATACGAAAAAGAAATAGCAGAAAAGTACCAAAAAGCCGATAAAGAAATATTAACGAGTAAGAAAAGCATTAATTACCGCAGTTGGGAAGAAAACTTTGAAGGGCGGAATATTCTTTATGATACGCTAAAAGTACCCATCATAGACCAAAATGGTGAACTGAGAGGAATTGTTGGAATTAGCCGTGATATTACAAATGAAGCAAAAATACAGCAACAACTCGCCCACGCCAAAGACAAAGCAGAAGAAAGCGATAACCTGAAAACAACTTTTCTTACCAACCTGTCTCACGAAATAAGAACGCCACTGAACTCGATAATCGGTTTTTCAGATTTACTTACCGATCCGGATCTTACCGACGATCAAAGAGAAGAGTTTACCGAACTCATAAGCCGAAGCGGAAACTCGCTGCTCATGCTAGTCGATGACATTATTGACCTGTCAAAAATTGAAGCGGGACAGGTTCAAATAAACCGCAGCAAATTCGACCTGAACCGATTAATCATCGATATAACTGAGGCTATTGAAGAAAACCGTGATTTTGCCGACAAAAACGCTGTGTTGTTAGAGTATTACATCCCCATGAATGAAGAAGAAGCATTTATTATTGATACAGACGACTTCAGACTACGCCAAATATTAAGCAATCTCATTAATAACGCATTAAAATACACAAGCCGTGGAGAAGTAAAATTTGGCTACAGGCTTGGCGATGATAAACTTACCTTTTTTGTAAAAGATACCGGTCTGGGTATCCCGGAAGAGCAAAAATCACACATATTTGAACGCTATAACCAAAGCGATTCCGTTGAAAAATTCGGTGGTTCCGGTCTGGGCTTATCTATTTCCAAAAAACTTGTCGAACTGCTTGGCGGAAAAATTGGATTTAACACCGATGAAGAAAAAGGTTCGGAATTCTATTTCACACTACCATTCGATACACCTTTAGAAGAAGCCAAGCCAAGTCCGAAAACATCACTGGCAGCAGAATACAATTGGTCCGACAAACAAATTCTTGTGGCAGAAGACGAGCAAAATAACTATGTTTTTATTGAAGAGGCCCTAAAAAAAACAGGTGCTACAATAATTTGGGCTACAGACGGCGAACAGGCAGTAGCGGCAGTTAAAGGCAATCCGGAAATCAACCTCGTATTGATGGACATCAAAATGCCGAACCTGGATGGTTATGAAGCCACTAAACTTATCAAAAAAATGCGTGCAGACTTGCCGGTAATTGCCCAAACAGCTTACGCCATGAGCGATGAACGCGACTTGAGCCTTCAGGCAGGCTGCGATGAATACCTTACGAAACCTATTCGGCCAAAAAAACTGCTACGAAAAATTAACCAGCTTTTATAGCACATGTTATCACTTAATGCCCGACTATTTTTAACCTCTTTGTATGACCATTCGCTACGTGATGAGCGGCTGCGCACAACCTATATGGCACAAAAACTCAATATATCCAAGGCCGGTGTAACAGAAATTTCAAGGGCGCTGGAAAGTGAAGGATACATTAATTATGAGCCTTACCAACCTTATGAACTTACACAACAAGGACTTGTATACACACGTAAATTATTTGACCGAATTTGTACAATTGAGAAATTTTATTTCGTACAATTTAAACTAAATCCGTACCGCGCAAGTACAGAAGCTGTAAAATCGGAGCCCGGACTTTCTGATCATATTGTTGAAGCAATGCGCGAACAAATACCAGCGCCTGAAATCAGTTTATTTGGCCATTTGCTGCAAAAATCGATTACTTACAAAATTAAACTACTGAAAACCTGCGAATCAGGCCTTATTGTAAGACCTATTGCCCTGAACGCCAAAATAGAAGAATATCAGCAACAATTTTGGGAAGTCATAGCCGGGTTAATGGGCAAACCCCTGTTGATTAACAGCATAGAACCGGAAATCGAAGCCATGCAAATTATTGTTGATAACCAACCGCAACACATCAGCTTCAAACTCGCCGAAAAAATTTACGTAGCCACCAAAGAGGCGTTGGAGGAGTGAATGCTATTCCGCCAACTCCTGTTTTGTGCACCACATCGACGCCCCAAAAACCGGATACTGAAAGTCAGTAGGTTACATGTAAAAATTGTATATCTTGGGTCATGCGGAGCTATTCTTAGGGTATGTTTGTTCAAAGAAAAAGAATTTTTACAGATTAATTTTGTTTTTTTCTCTACATACATGCAAACTGACGGCATCAGTGTTAAGTTTTTTATATTGATGCATTTATGAC